>JAKDNM010000186.1 GCA_030456445.1 Hyphomicrobiales bacterium | reverse complement strand
CGCCGTGCGATGGTCGCGGCGGGCGGCTGAACGGGTTCAGTTCCAGACGATTTCCGGCTTTTCGCGGAAGGCGAAGCGCTCCAGGTGGCTTGCGACGACATGCTGGACGCGTGACAGGCCGACCGTGGTGGCGGCGGTAACGGTCAGGCTCAGCATATTGCCGCTCGCGGCGAGCGCGCAATTGCCGAAATCGAAGACGATCGTGCCGCGCTCGGGCGTAAAACTCACCGCGACCTTGTGGCCGAAATGCTTGCAAAGCTGCTGGAGATAGCCGCTCGCCTTCTCGCTGATGACGATCGCGGAGGAGGTGAGCAGGAGTGACTGCGTGTCCATTGTGGTTCCTGTTTTTCAGACGGTTCGCGAGGGATCGCGCCGCACCAGTGCGTCGAGCTGGTCGGCCGCCCGATTGAGGATTTCAAGCGCTTCCTTCTGCGTTTCGGGCGGCGCGTCGACGATCTCGGTCAATGCGGCGCGGACACGGCGGCGAACGGCATGGAACTCGTGCCGCATGGCGTGCCGCTCATCGCTGCGGCCGCGCCCGGCGGGCGCCTCGTCGGACCAGTCGAACCATTCGCGCGCCTTCGCCATCTTGCGGCCGAAGCGCTCGATCTGCTCGAGCACGCCGTCGACCATCTCGCGGTTTTCTTCCAGATGTGCGCGGCCGGCATCGGTGATGGCAAATATCTTCTTGTTTCCTTCCGCGGACGAGGTCGCGTAGCCGGCCTCTTCCAGGAAGGTCAGCGTCGGATAGACGACGCCGGGGCTCGGGCTGTAGATGCCGCTCGAAAGCTCCTCCAGCGCCTTGATGAGATCGTAGCCGTGGCGCGGGCCTTTCTCGATCAGCGACAGCGCGATGAGGCGCAGATCGCCGTCGGCGAGCATGCGGCCGGCACGGAACATGTTACCGCCGCCTCCGCCGCCAAAACCCTTTCCGAATGGCCCGAAGCCGTGACGTCCGCCGAAATTGCGGGACATGAAGCGCATGAGGCCGTGGTCGCGGCCCCGTTGATCCTGACAGTGATGATGCATGATGGTTCCTCGATATGCCTTACGATATATCTTAAGATAGCAAGAGGACGCCGCCAGTCAAGATATATCGCACGATATGTCGAAAATTCGGCATGCCGGCTCCTTGAGGGCCCGTTAACCGGAGGGAGCTAGGCTTTGCCACCCGAAAGTGGGCCGAATGGGCCATGCGAGTGAGAGTTGGGCGAGTGAGAGTTGGGATCGATGCGCGACTTCGCTTCGTTTCTGGAAGATATTGTGGAGCCGCCCGTAAAACCGGCGTTACCGGGCGAGGATTTTTCCGATGACGCCGCGGCCGCTGCTCCGTCGATCCCATTCGGGTTCGTCGGAGGTGGCCCGGCCGACCCGCACTCTGACAGTGGGCCGGAAACCGCCGCCGCCGCCTATCTCGGCCTCAACGCCGGGTGGGCGCGCGGGGAGGCCTTACCGGAAACCGCGCCGGACGCCATCGCCCGTGAACTTGCGCTGCATCGCGCCGCCGACGTCAAAGCGCTCGACCGGCTGCGCCGCGAATTCGCGTTCAAAAACCATCCCGACCGGGTCCGCCCGGAATGGCGCGATGCCGCCATGGCCCGGATGCAGACCGCCAACCGCCTGATCGACGAAGCCAAGCAGCGCCTCGCCGGCAAGCATATCTGAACGGCGAAAATACCGATTGCGTTTTGGCGCGACGGCTGGCTGCTGCTAGTCGAGGACAATTTCGCGCTCGATATCCTGATCACGGTCTGGCGGGTCGCCGGCGGCTTCGTACTCGCTTCCGTCGTCGCCGTTCCGATCGGCATCCTGATGGGGGCGTGGAAGCCGGTCGAGGCGCTTCTGGAGCCGTTCGTCTCCTTCGCCCGCTACCCTGCCGACGCTCAAGGCAAGGCTTACGGAAGAGATACGGGTCGAGGCGATGCAAGCGGCCGAGGCGCATTAGGCTGCAGCCGTCTATCCGCGCCTTGGGCGGGCCGGCTACGCCGCCAGCAATTGCTTTCGATCGATGCGCTCCTGCTGCGGCGAGCGGGCGTAGAGTTCGCGGTAGCATTTGGAGAAGTGCGAGGCCGAGACGAAGCCGCAGGCGACGGCCACTTCCACGACAGGCAGCGAGGACTGAATGAGCAAATGCCGCGCGCGGTCGAGCCGGATCTCCAGATAGTAACGCGCCGGCGAGCGGCCCATCTCCTGGCGGAAGAGCCGCTCGATCTGGCGCCGCGAAAGGCCGACATGGTCGGCGATCTCGATCAGCGAAAGCGGCTCGGAAAGGTTCGCTTCCATCAATTCGATGATGGTGAGCACCTTGGAATTCTGCACGCCGAGGCGGGCGCGCAGCGGCAGGCGCTGGCGGTCGGTCGGACTGCGCACGCGGTCGGTCAGGACCTGCTCGCAGATGCGGTTGACGAGGCTGTCGTCGAAATCGTCGCCGATCAGCTTCAACATCAGGTCCAAGGCGGCGGTGCCGCCGGCGCAGGTATAGATGTTCTGGTCGACCTCGAAGAGATCGGCGAAGACGTTCGCCTTCGGGAAGGCCTCGGCAAAGCCCGGCAGGTTCTCCCAATGGATGGCGCATCGCCTGTTGGAGAGCAGGCCGGCGGCGGCGAGAATATAGGCGCCGGTGCACAGGCCGCCGATGGCGACCCCACGATTATATTCCTCGCGCAGCCAGGCATAGATGGTCTTGCTTCCCTGATCCTCGACATTGATGCCGCTGCAGACCACGACCATGGACGGCCGGTCCTGCCCCGACATCTTGCGCCGCTCCTCGTCGAGCGAGGTGTCGACGGCGCAAAGCACGCCGTTCGACGCTGCCACCGGCTTACCGTCGGCACTGGCCAGCCGCCATCGATAGGCTTCATAGCCGAGCATGCGGTTGGCGATCCTGAGCGGCTCAAGTGCCGTCGCGAACGCCACCATGGTGAAATCATTCACAAGGAAGAAGACCAACGATCTCTTGGTTGGCGCTTTCGCGGTCATCCAAGCCTCCACGAGGCAAGCGGCCCGCTGACATGATGTCGCGATCAGGAAAACCGTCAGCAGGAAAAGCCTACCCTGTCAATGGATTGAGCAGGGCGCAAACAGGATATTCGGAGCGTTTCTGGAGGAGGTGAGGCAGAATGTCGCGGCTGTCGCAAATAAACAAGGCCCGCCTCTTTCGAGACGGGCCTGGATTCATCCAATGCGGCTCGGAGAGCCTGTTCGAACTATGTCAGACGAGGATGCCGAGACGGGCGCCGGCCATCGCACCGGTCTGCCCCGGCATCGTGCTCGCCAGGCGCTGACGCTCGAGAGCGGTCGCGATGTTGGAGGATTTGCGGTTCCTGCGGAAGCGAGCGAAGAATTTCATGACACATCTCCATGCTGTGGTTCACACGGAGCGGCCAACGTTGTTTGGACGGGGCAGCTCAGTTGATGACACGTATATAGTTGTTGTGCGGTGCAAAATAAGCGGCAAAAGCGAAGTGCAGGATATGAAAAGCGACATCGGTGAAGCGACATAGGCCAAATGGGATGGAAATCCCGTTAGTTAACAGCGCGTTACCGTGGAATCACCTGGTGCCATGCGCTACGTTCATAGACGCTCCGGGCTTTTCGCACGGCTTTTGTGCACCGCACAACACGTTTCGTGCATTGGGCGGCAGGAGGTCGCGATGAATATTGGCGCGACCTCCGGCACGGCGGGTCAAATTCTGGCGTTGTGGAAACGGTCGCGGATGAGTCTTGCTCGGGCATCCTCATGGGGATGCGGCCAGCCGATGTCCTTCTGGACCTCCAGCGGCAGGCTGGAAATCATACGCTCGGTGCGGGCGGCATCACGGCGGGCACGGAAACCGGCCATGTAGTGATCGAAGGTGTTGAGTATCGACATTTTGGCCTCCTTGCGATGGCGGATCCAGCGGGCTGCCCGATCCTTGCTGTTGACAAGATGGTGCCGAAGTGAGATTCAATCAAACGAAATGAAATGAAGTTATCGTTCAGTAATATTGAATGATGGAGGCCCGATCATGAACGCCCCGCTCAACCACCCGATGCCGCTGCTCGACCTCGATGTTCTGCGCACTTTCGTCGCCATCGCCGAGACCGGGAGCTTCACGCTTGCCGCGGGCGCGGTCTTCCGCACGCCGTCTGCCGTTTCCATGCAGATTAAGAAGATGGAGGAGCAACTCGGGCGGTCGGTCTTTTCGCGCGATGCCCGTTCCGTGTCGCTCACCAATGACGGCGAGATGCTGCTGGGCTTCGCGCGGCGGCTCCTTTCCATCAACCGCGAAGCGGTAGCGAAATTCGTCATGCCCGATATCAGCGGCGTCGTGCGGCTGGGCTCGCCGGACGATTTCGGCGAGCGCGTGCTGCCGGCGGTGCTGAAGCGCTTTGCCGAGACGCACCCGTCGATCGCGGTCGACGTCACTATCGACCAGAGCGCCAATCTCCGTCGCCGGCTTGCCGAGCGGACGCTCGACCTGACGCTCCTGACGAATTCGACCGGCGTCCATGCCGGCGATTGCGAGACGGTTTTCACCGAGCCGATCGTCTGGGCCGGCATGAAGGGCGGCTGCGCCTATCTGCGCGAGCCGCTGCCGGTGTCGTTGTGGGAAGAGGGCTGCGCCTGGCGGGCAGGCGCGCTGGAGGCGCTCGGACGGGAAGGACGCAATTACCGCGTCGCCTATATGAGCGCGCACACGGCCGGCCAGCGGGCGGCCATCCTCTCGGACCTCGCCGTCGCTCCGCTGCCGAAATCCTTCCTCGGCGACGATCTGGTGGAACTGGGGCCGAAGGACGGCCTGCCCAAGATGGGGGATTACAGCCTCGCCATGATCGTGGCGCCGGATGCCGATGCGCCGGTGAACGCGGCGGCCGATCA
>JAKDNM010000058.1 GCA_030456445.1 Hyphomicrobiales bacterium | reverse complement strand
GCGAGGTCCTGGTAGGAGGGGATCGTCGCCCAGGCCGGGAAAGCGCGGGCGGAAACGTCTCCGCCGCTGCCGGAAAGCCCGAGGACGCCGGTGGTGTCGAACGTGCTGCCGAAGATCGTCGTATAGCCCTTCGGCCCCCGGTTGGTATTGGCGGCGCTGAAGCTCAGGACCGCATTGTCGAAGCCGAAGCCGGATTGTTGCCCGATATAGAGATCGGGCCGGGCGTTGAAGATCTGCAGGCCCGAAAGAAGCAGGAAGAATAGGCTGAACGCCCACAGCCAATGGGTGATGCGGGTCCAAGCGGATTGCCGGTAGACGAGGGGGCGGGCAGGTGCCGCCATGTCAGATGGCGTTTCGAGGGAAGCCTCTCCGGGTCGCCCGAACTCGCTTTGCAGTTCCGTTTCGTTCGCCATGAAAGCGGCCTCACGCGGTTCGCCCTGTTCGCGCGCTCGGCGCGATGTGTAGAGAGTAATAACGAAATCAGCGGGCTTCGTGTTTCAACACGGCGTGAAATCTTGTTGAGGGCGGCGTGAGGGGTAAACGCATGGGAGAAAATGGGGCTGCTTCTCGCTGTCAGATATCAGCTTTGATCAGTTCCGCGCCGATGCCGGTTTTCTCCGCCAATAATGCCAGCTTGCGGTCTGCGGTAGCGATCGGTTCTCGCCTTTCAAGCGCCAAGGCGATGTAAAGACAGTCATAGACAGGATGCTGCCATTCGAGCGCCAGACGAACCGCATCTGGCAGAAGCCGTTGATCGGGGATGATTTCGGCCAGAAGCATTGTCAGGTCGCTTATGCTCTGCATGCACAAGTCCGGCTGGATATTTCCCGCGCGAGACTGCTTGTAGAGGACGTTCGCCGTCTCAAGGAGAAGAAAGCCCGGTCCGATCAGATCGTCGCGTTTTCTGTAGGGGCTGGCCGATGCGCTGAATTCCGTGTCGGCGAACCAATGCGCCGCAACGCTCGCGTCGATTATCATTGGGAATCATCGTTCAAGAATCGTCGTTCAGGCTGGGGATTTCACGGCCAAGATCGTGATCGCGATCATGACGGATCGACTCGTTGATCTCCCGGCCGGAGGTCCGCTTCGACCGCGCCCGGATGGCGTCGATGCGGCGGATAACCTCCTCGCGCGAAGGCTTCGCCTTTTCCGCGATCGCCTCTCGGGCAAGCTGTTCGGCGGATTTGCCGTCGGCCTTGGCCCGCTCCTTGAAGCGCTGGAGCACGTCGTCGGGAATGTTGCGCACAACCATGCTGGCCATGGATGCCTCCTGTGATATCGAAAATGATATCACAAAATATGGGGCGGGGACAGCGTCAGCCGGGAGTGCGCAGTGCCTGCCGGACCAGACGGTCGAGCGCCTGCAGGAAGAAAGACCGGTCGCGCGGCCCGAAGGCGGCGTTGTAGCCCTTCGATTCGCCCGTCTCGCGCAGATGCCGGTTGAGTTCGCGCATGCCGAGCGCCGCGCCGATCGATTCGGTGGTGAATATTCTGCCGGTCGGGCCGAGCGTGAGGGCGCCCTTCTCCAGAGTGCGCGCTGCAAGCGGAATGTCCGCCGTCACCACGATGTCGTTCAGGCCGGCATTTTCGGCGATCCAGTCGTCGGCTGCGTCGAAGCCCGCCGATACGATGACGTTGCGGATCATCGGGTCGCGCGACGGCCGCAGCCCGGAATTGGCGACGAAGGTGACTTGGAGGCCATGCCGTTCCGCCACCTTGACGATCTCGTCCTTGACCGGACATGCGTCGGCGTCGACGAGGATGGCGGGTTTGCTCAAAGCACTTTTATCCGTCGCCGGCGCAATGGATGCGCCGGCACTTGGTAATGAATCTGGTTGTCAGTGCGTCAGGTCCGCGGGGACCTTGCCGCCATTGGCGGCCAGTTTCTTCATCAGCGCCTTGTGGAGCCAGATGTTCATGGTCGCCGAATCTCCGGTATCGCCCGTATAGCCGAGTTCCTTGGCGAGTTCCTTGCGCGCCGTGAGACTGCTGTCGAGGTCGAGCGCCTTCATCATGTCGACGATGGAAGTGCGCCAGTTGAGCTTCTGGCCCTTGGCCTTGACAGCCTGCTCCATGACGGCCGCGACATCCACCGGCGACGACGGCGCGGCGCTGGGAGCGCTAGCGGGCGTCGAAGCGGGCGCGGACGGCGCGGCGGAAGACGATGGCGCCGTGGTGCCGGCAGGTGCCTCCGCAGCCTCGGCCTTGCCGAAGATTGCGTTCTTGATGCTGTCGAAAATACTCATGGCCTCTCCTGATGGATTCACACCGCCCCTTCCCTTCATCAGAACATCATTTCCCTGCCGGTACAACCCGTTGCGGCCATCTGCGCGAGCGAGAGTCGACCGGTCTCGTCCGCGTCAATTTCCAAGCGCGACGGCGACATTGACGGCGGCCGCCACGATCACCGTGTTGAAGAAGAAAGAGACGATGCCATGCACCAGCACTGCGCGTCGCATCGTGTGCGAAGTGATGCCGGTATCGGCCGTCTGCGCCGTCATGCCGATCACGGTCGAGAAATAGAGGAAATCCCAACCTTCGGGCGGCGCGTCGCCGGGAAAGTCGAGGCCGCCACGGGGGCCGTTCTTCTTTCCCCTGGCGTTGGCTTCGCGGTCGCCTGGCCACCAGTAGAGATGGGCATAGTGGAGCGCCGCCATCAGATGGATGGTGAACCAGCCCAGCGGGACGGCTGCAAGCGAGAAGGCAAGCTGCAACGGCCGTGGGTCCGGACTGTGGTAGACGACCTCGAAAAGGCCGAATATCGCGACGCAGATGACGGCGAGCGTGACGATGAAGATGATTTGCACCGGGAGATCGGTCTTGCGTGCGTTCCGTTGCAGATAATCGGCGGTGAAGAGCGGCATGTCGCGCAGGACCAGCGCGATATAGACGACGAAAAAGACGGTTGCCCCGAAGGTCGACGCCAGCGGCGCGGAAAAGACCAGCGACACGCACAATGCCGCAAGACCCGCCGCCGCCGCGAGATAGAAGGGAATGTGTCGGCCGAACGGCCTTTTCAGGAACATGAACGACGTATCCTTTCGCTCCGGCCTGGCGCATGTTTGCGCTCGCGCGCCGCTGCCCGCAATCCTGCCTTGCCTGTTTCGATCGATGCACAGCGGTCCTTCGTCATTTGGCGGATTGAGCCTTTCGCGCGGAGCCCGTAATACGGGATTGTCGTCTGGAGGAACGCTTTCCGAATGTTCAGCAAGATATTGATCGCCAATCGCGGCGAAATCGCCTGCCGCGTCATCAAGACCGCGCGCAAGATGGGCATTGCCACCGTCGCCGTCTATTCGGATGCGGACCGCAAGGCGCTGCATGTCGAGATGGCCGACGAGGCCGTTCATATCGGTCCCGCGCCCGCCGCCGAAAGCTATCTCGTCGCCGACCGGATCATCGAGGCCTGCAAGGCGACCGGGGCTGAGGCCGTCCATCCGGGCTACGGGTTTCTTTCCGAGCGCGCCTCCTTCTGCGAGACGCTCGAAAAGCAGGGCATCGTCTTCATCGGCCCGAAGCCGAAGGCGATCCGGGCGATGGGCGACAAGATCGAATCGAAGAAATTCGCCGCCGCCGCCGATGTCAGTACCGTTCCCGGCTATCTCGGCGTCATCGAGGATGGCGACCACGCCGAGAAGATCGCGGGCGAGATCGGCTATCCGGTGATGATCAAGGCGTCGGCCGGCGGCGGCGGCAAGGGCATGCGCATCGCCTGGTCGAAGTCGGAAGTGCGCGAGGGCTTCGAGCGGGCGAAATCGGAAGCGAAGAGTTCCTTCGGCGACGACCGCGTCTTCATCGAGAAATTCGTCGTCGATCCGCGCCATATCGAGATCCAGGTGCTGGGCGACGCGCACGGCAACGCCATCTATCTCGGCGAGCGCGAATGCTCCATCCAGCGGCGCAACCAGAAGGTGGTGGAGGAGGCGCCGTCGCCGTTTCTGGACGAGAAGACGCGCAAGGCCATGGGCGAGCAGGCGGTGGCGCTGGCCAACGCCGTCGACTACCAGAGCGCCGGCACGGTCGAATTCATCGTCGACAAGGACCGCAATTTCTATTTCCTCGAAATGAACACGCGCCTCCAGGTCGAGCATCCGGTGACCGAACTGGTCACCGGGATCGACCTTGTCGAGCAGATGATCCGGGTCGCGGCCGGCGAGAAGCTGGCGTTGAAGCAGAGCGACGTGAAGCTGAACGGCTGGGCGGTCGAAAGCCGGCTCTACGCCGAGGACCCCTACCGCAACTTCCTGCCCTCGATCGGCCGGCTCACCCATTACCGGCCGCCGGCGGAAGGCGAGCATGGCGGCACCATCGTCCGCAACGACACCGGCGTGACCGAGGGGTCGGAAATCTCCATGTTCTACGATCCGATGCTCGCCAAGCTCTGCACCTGGGCGCCGACCCGGCTGGAGGCGATCGACGCCATGTCGGAGGCGCTCGACAGCTTCGTGGTGGCCGGCATCGAGCACAATATCCCGTTCCTCTCCGCGCTCATGCAGCATCCGCGCTGGCGCAAGGGCCGGCTTTCGACCGGCTTCATCGCCGAGGAATATCCGGACGGCTTTCAGCCGCGAGAGCCCGAAGAGGACGAGAAAGCCGTGCTCGCGGGAATAGCGGTTGCGATCGAGCTTATCCGTCGCGACCGGCTCGACCGGTTGCCAGGCAGGCTTGCGCCGCATTCCGGCCGGGTGAAGAGCGACTGGTCGGTGCGGATCGGCGACGATTATCTTCCGGTAAACGTAACGGGCGGCCGCATTACCATCCCGCTGGAGATAGACCTTGCCATTGACGGGACGAAGCCGGTGACGATCGCTTCCGACTGGCGGCCGGGCGATATCGTCTGGCACGGCACCGTTGGCGGCCGGCGTGTCACGGCACAGATCCATTCCGTGTTGAACGGCATCCGCATCGCCTGGCGCGGTCTTTCGGTGACCGCGCGCGCCATGCTGCCGGGGACCGCCGAACTCGACCGGCTGATGCCGGTGAAGGTTCCGCCGGACACTTCCAGGCTGCTTTTGTGCCCGATGCCGGGCCTTGTCGTCTCGGTCGCGGTCAAGGAAGGTCAGGAGATCAAGGCGGGGGAGACGCTGGCAATCGTCGAGGCCATGAAGATGGAAAACGTGCTTCGCGCCGAGCGCGACATGGTTGTGGCGAAGATCAACGTCAAGCAGGGCGACAGCCTTGCCGTCGATGCCGTCATCATGGAGTTCGCCTGAAGTGTCGCGCGACAACCGCCCGGGAGTCCTTTTCGATCTCGACGGCACAATGACCGATCCGTTCGAGGGCATTACGCGCTCGATCCAGTATGCGCTGGAGAAGCTCGGCAGGATCGCGCCTGCCACCGATGATCTGCGCTGGTGCATCGGTCCGCCGCTCGTGGATGCTTTCAAGTTCCTGCTTGAAACCGAAGAGGAGACCGCGCCCGCGCAAGCGATCCTCTTCTACCGCGAGCGTTACACGACGGTCGGCAAGTTCGAGAACCGCGTGATCGACGGCATCCCGCAAACGCTGGAGGCCTTCGCGGATACGGGCTATCGCCTGATCGTGGCCACCTCCAAGCCGCGCAGCTACACACTCGATATCCTCGATCATTTCGATCTCGCCCGCCATTTCGACGCGGTCCACGGGTCGGAACTCGATGGGCGAAACTCCGACAAGGCGGACCTGATCCGGCACATCATCCTCCAGGAGGCGGTCGAGCCGGGCACCGCGACCATGATCGGCGATCGCCTGCACGACATCGTCGGGGCCAACGCCAACAAGGTTGCTTCGATCGGCGTTCTTTGGGGCTACGGCGATCGGGCGGAACTGGAAGAGGCCGACGCCGACCGCATCGCCGAACGTCCGCAGGATTTGCCGGCGCATGTGGAAAGCATGAAGGCCGCCGTCGCCGGATAACCCGGCGGGAAGGCTTTGGAAGCCCTTGCGTTCCGGTCAGGCGGGGGTCATAAGGCGGCATGCACCGAGGTCGTTCATGAAAGAATTCCTGACGCAGTTTTTCACTTGGTGGAACGGGCAGACGCTCGGCACGCGCTTCCATACCTGGCGCGCGGGCACGCGTGTCGGTGAGGACGCGCAAGGCAATGTCTACTATGAGGGCGGAACCGATTCGGAAGGCCGTACGCGCCGATGGGTGATCTATAAGGGCTATTCGGAAGCCACAGACATACCGCCCGGCTGGCATGGCTGGATCCACCACCGGGTGGACACGCCGCCTTCCGAGGAGGACTACAAGCCGCGCGAATGGCAAAAGCCGCACCAGCCCAACCTTACCGGCACGCCGGCGGCTTATCGGCCAAGGGGTTCGGTGCTGGGCAACCGTCACCGTCCGCGCGTCGACGGCGACTACGACGCCTGGACGCCCGGCGGCTGAGGCGGTTGCGCGGCGCATTTTCACAAAGCGGTATTTTCTCGCCACAATTGCGAGGTACCCGGATGCGGCTCGCAGGGCGGCGGCGCGGGCTTCTGGTTTGGGCGTCGCCGGCAAATTCCAGCTTCGGTTCCTCATGATACGTCCCAATTGCCATCAATGGGTCTCGTTTGCGGGAGGCGCGCTGCTTGCGCTCGGGCTGACGGGTGCAGCGCATGCCGAGCGCATCAAGAACCCGGTCGCCGAGTTTGCCGGTATCGACAAGATCACCGGCCGCATCATGACTTTCGACGCCTATATCGGCGAGACGGTTCAGTTCGGCGCGCTGCAGGTGACGCCGCGCGTCTGCTATTCGGCGCCGGACACCGAAGAACCCAAGACGGATTCCTTTGTCGAGGTCGACGAGATCACGCTCGATCGCAAGATCAGGCGCATTTTCACCGGCTGGATGTTCGCGCAGAGCCCCGGCCTCAATGCGGTCGAGCACCCGATCTATGACGTATGGCTCAAATCCTGCAAATTGACGTCGGACGTCCCGATTCCAAAGGGCGACAAGACGGCTGAGGACGCGGCGAAGGCAGCCGCTGCCGCAAAGAAGAATCCGCAACCGGCCGAGAAGCAGGCGCCGAAGGCGGGTGATGAGGTTTCTCCGTCCTTCGACCAGAACGACAACACCCCGCCACCTGCCAATCTGGACGACTGATCCCGGACTACCGGCCGGAAGACGCCGCTAGAGCATTTCCACTTTTCTCCGAATCGCGGAACCGCTCTATCATATTGTTTTCACGCAATTCCGGACGGAAAACCGGTTCCCACTTTTCCTGGAATTGCTCTAGCTAGGCGTCTGTTTCCGGCTTGTTTTGGCGCGGGCGGTGCCGGCCGAAGGTGTAGCCCGTTTCGACCGCCGCCTTGCCGAACCTGTCCCGCAACAGGTCGATCGCGCCTTCGGCCATGGCGCGTTTCCTGGCCTGCACATCGACCAGATCCGGCGGGTCGGCTTTTTCCTCGCCGGTCAGGTCGCTGACGCCGATGCCGATCAGCCTGTAGCGTGCGCCGTTCGCCTCCTTCTTCAGCAAGTCGAGCCCAGTCTGGAATATGCGGTCGGCGAGGCGGGTGGGATCGCCGAGCCGGCGGTTGCGCGTCAGGATGTGGAAATCCTGCATTCTCAGCTTCAGCACGACCGTGCGGCCGGCGATGCCTGATTTCTTCAACCGTGCGGAGACGCGTTCCGACAGCATGCGCAGGATCGGAACGAGATCGGCAAGCGAGGCCAGGTCGGTATCGAAGGTCGTTTCAGCGGAAACGCTTTTGGTCTCCCGGTCGGCATGGACACGCCTTGCGTCCTGCCCGCGCGAGAGGTGATAGAGCCGGTCCCCCATCGTGCCGTAGCGCTTCATCAGGTCGCCGCGCTCCATGCGCTGAAGCTGGCCGATGGTGCGGATGCCATCCCTTTCCAGCGTAGCGGCGAAAGCCTTGCCGACCCCCCAGATCAGCGTGACGGGCTGTGGGGCGAGGAAGTCGAGTGCTTCCGCCTCGCCGATCACCGCGAAGCCGCGCGGCTTGCGGTAGTCGGAGGCGACCTTCGCCAGGAACTTGCAGTAGGAGAGGCCGACGGAAACGGTGATGCCCAGTTCCTTCTCCACCCTCAGCGCAAAGCGGCCGAGCACGAGCGCCGGCGGCCGGCCGTGCAGGCGCTCCGTGCCGGCGAGGTCGAGGAAGGCTTCGTCGATCGACAGCGGCTCGACCAGCGGGGTCAGTTCGCTCATCATGGCGCGAATTTCGCGCCCGACGCGCACATATTTCTCCATGTCCGGCTTGATGACGACCGCCTCCGGGCAGGCGGCAAGCGCCTTGAACATCGGCATGGCCGAGCGCACGCCATGGATGCGGGCGATATAGCAGGCCGTGGAGACGACGCCGCGCTTGCCGCCGCCGACGATGACCGGCTTGTCCTTCAGTTCCGGATTATCGCGTTTCTCGACCGCCGCATAGAAGGCGTCGCAGTCGACATGGGCGAGGCTCAGCCGGTAAAGCTCCGGATGGGCGTTGAGGCGGGGACTGCCGCAGCTTTCGCAGCGCCGCACGGCCTGCCGCTGCACGGTCAGGCAATCCCGGCAAAAGCCGTGGCCGGGGTCGTTGACAGGAGGCGCGGAGCTTGCGAACATAAAGAGAACGATCTGGTTTGCCAGATATGTCTCATACCACAAGAGCATGGCGAGTAGATGGGCCGATGGCGATCTCCACGGAACTGCTGACACCTGAGCGCTGGGCGGATTTCGAAGACCTCTTCGGCAAGCACGGTGCCTGTTATGGCTGTTGGTGCACCGCCTTCAGGCTGCCGCCCGCGGTGCGGCGGGAAAACAATCACGAGCGCAACAAGGACCATATGCACCGGCGCGTGGAGGAGGGGCCGCCGCCCGGCATCCTCGCCCTGGAGGAGGGAAGGGCGGTCGGCTGGATGCAGGTGGGGCCGCGCGCCGACATACCGCAATGGAACAATCCTGCCCGCGCCTCGGCGCCGTTTGAGGCGCGCGAGGACAACGATCCGGCCATATGGGCGATATCGTGCTTCTTCATCCGCTCAGGCGCGCGCGGCAAGGGGCTTACCCACCAGCTGGTGTCGGCTGGAATCGGCTACGCTACGCAGGCGGGCGCGCGCTATCTGGAGGCGTGCCCGATGGATCAGTCGAAAAGCTCCCGCTCGACGGGCCTGTTCGTCGGCTCGACGCGCGTGTTCGAGAAGGCCGGCTTTCGGAGGATGGCGGAGCGCAAGGCCGGCAGGCCCCTTGTGCGGCTGGTTCTTCAGGGACAACAGAAGGCTGGAGCCGGGAACATATCCGATTGATGATGATTGCCGGATTTTGTCGTTCAGACGCCGAGCGCCTCGGCAATTCTTGGTCCTGCCTCGTTCCAGTTCGTCACCGACGTGATCCCCTGCGGGTCGAAAGGCGGCAGCAGGGCGCGAACCGAATTGTCGGCCATCAGGTGGAAGAGCGCGGCGTCCGGTACGCTCTGCCTTGCCGACAGGAGGTTGCGGGGCAAATCGTCGACAAAGGCGACCGCGCGCCCTTTTTCTCCACGCAGCATTGCAATTGCCGGCCCTTTCGGCATCTCGGTCGTAAGCAGCGGGTAAGGCAGCCCGAGCCGGTCGAGATGGGCGCGCCGGGCTGTGCGATGCCGGTGCGGCATCGCCGTCAAAAGGACGATCTCGGCGCGGCCGCCGAAGGAGGCAAGCGCTTCCGCCGCGCCTTCCGTCATTTCCTGCCATTCCGCCTGTACCGCGAAGAAGGCGTCAATCGCGGCGGAAACGCGCTCGGCAGCCACGGGCTCATTGGTCGTCGTGTCGAAGACATTCCCTTGAAGGTGGAACGTCTCCAACCTCAATTCGAGGCCTTGCGAGGCCAGATAGCGTGGGAGAGGCCGGATGAATTCGAGCACGACATCATCGACGTCGAGCACCAGAAGCGGGCGGTCGTCGAGCGCCAATTCGGCAATCTGACGAACGGTTTCGGGGTCATCGCTCATGTGGAGGCTTCAAAGCGGTCGTCGCCGTTCGCCAGCATCCGCCGCGCTTGGGTGAGCGAAGCGGGGTCGGCGCCCGTCTCGGCAGCAAAGCGCATCAGGCTCGGCTCATGGGCAAGCAGGAAATCGAGCACACCGGCGAGGAAGCCGGGTTCCCGCGCCGCTTCCCTGATCGATGCCGCCTCGATGCCGGTAATGGCGAGAAAGCGCGGCAGCAGTTCCGCGTCGCCCGCGATGAACCCGAGCGCCGATATGGCGGTCGCTTCGGCTTCTTCGCTGGAGTGTGCGGCTGGAGGCATGAAGGCGCTTTTCCCCTGCTGGCGAGAATCGATGATTCACGAAGGCTCTATACATCGACGGGACCCCCCGGACCAAACTTTGCATTTCGGGGCGGCGGTTTGCCTTTCGTCAATCAAATTGCATTAGGAAAAACAAAGGGAATCGGCTTGGCTGGGTCAGCGTGCTTTCGTCGCGTCATCCGCAAGGCCGCATCGGGACGGGTAGAATGCCGAAGAAGGTGATGATCGTCGAAGACAATGAGCTCAATATGAAGCTCTTTCGCGACCTGATCGAAGCCAGCGGCTATGAGACGGTGCGCACCCGCAACGGGCTTGAGGCGCTCGACCTCGCCCGCCTCCACAGACCGGACCTGATCCTGATGGACATCCAGTTGCCGGAGGTTTCCGGGCTTGAGGTGACCAAATGGCTCAAGGAAGACGAGGATTTACGCGTTATTCCCGTCATCGCCGTCACCGCTTTCGCCATGAAGGGCGATGAGGAACGTATCCGCCAAGGGGGTTGCGAAGCCTATATCTCCAAGCCGATCTCGGTGACGAGGTTCATCGAGACGATCAAGTCCTATCTAGGCGACGCCTAGCCCCGAAAGGCTCCCGACATGACTGCCCGCATCCTTGTAGTCGACGACATCCCGGCCAATGTGAAGCTCCTGGAAGTCCGGCTGCTGGCGGAATATTTCGAGGTGTTGACGGCCTCGAACGGCGCCGACGCGCTCGAAATCTGCGAAGCCGGCAAGATCGACGTGGTGCTGCTCGACATCATGATGCCGGGCATGGACGGGTTCGAGGTGTGCCGCCGGCTGAAGCTCGATCCGGCGACCGCGCATATCCCGGTCGTCATGGTGACCGCGCTCGACCAGGTGGCCGACCGCATCCGCGGGCTGGAGGCCGGCGCCGACGATTTCCTGACCAAGCCCGTCAACGACCTGCAACTGATGACGCGCGTGAAAAGCCTCGTCAGGCTGAAGACGCTGACCGACGAGTTGCGGCTGCGCGCCTCCACCACACGCAATATCGGCATCGAGGAGATGCTCAGCCGCAAGCAGGCCGATGCCGACCAGCCGAAGATATTGCTCGTCGACGAGAAGCCGGCCTCGGTCGAGCATCTGATGAACATGCTTGGGGCGGCGTTCGCGATCGATGCCGTTGCCGATCCGCACAAGGGCTTCTTCGACGCGGCCGAGGGCGACCATGATTGCGTGGTCGTGGCGACGGGATTCAGGGATTTCGATCCTCTACGGCTTTGCTCGCAGCTTCGCTCGCTTGATCGCACCCGCTTCCTGCCGATCGTGCTGATCGTCAACGAAGGCGAGGAGGACCGCATCCTGCGCGGGCTGGAACTCGGCATCAACGACTATCTCATCCGCCCGGTAGAGCAGCAGGAACTGACGGCGCGGCTGAAGACGCAGGCGCGCCGCAAGCGCTACAACGACCAGCTTCGCGCCAGTGTCACCGAGACGATGGAGATGGCCGTGATCGACGGGCTGACCGGCCTGCACAACCGCCGCTACCTCGACAGCCACCTCCAGACGCTGTTCGACCGTTCGGTGGCGCGGCGTCGGCCGCTGTCGGTGATGATGACCGACATCGACCACTTCAAGGCCGTCAACGATAAATGGGGCCATGATGGCGGCGACCGGGTGCTGCGCGAGTTTGCGACGCGCCTCAGGAAGAACGTGCGCGGCATCGACCTCGCCTGCCGCTACGGTGGCGAGGAATTCGCGGTCGTCATGCCCGACACCGAAGCGCACATCGCGGAAAAGGTAGCGGAACGCATCCGCGCCGAGATCGCCAGCGCCCCTTTCGTGGTGGCGGGCGACGGTGCGGCCATCGAGGTCACCGTGAGCGTCGGCGTCTCTTCGCTCAAGCCCTATGGCGACGGCGTCGAGGCGCTGATGAAGCGTTCGGATCTGGCGCTCTACGAGGCAAAGTCGGGCGGCCGCAACCGCGTCGTCGCCAAGGCGGCATAGGGCGCACGCCGATACAGGCAAGGCCATAAATTTACCTTGTTCGCAGTGATTTCTTGGCTTTGGTTAAGAAACTATTGATTTCCAAGGTGTCTTAAGCGACTGTCGCCTTGGGAATTTAAGGGGTGGCGATACGAGGTTGGGTTCCGGCCGTCCCTTAGCTATACCCCATGATGCTCAGGTCCGCCGCATCTCCTGGGTTCCGTGGGGTCGGCCGGCCGGCGCTGGCGCATAGTGGCCTCCTCGTACCGCTGCCAGATTGCCGACCGGCCCCTTCCAACCTTTACCCCTCATTTTTTGCCCCCCATCCTTCATTACCCACCGGCGTTTCAAGATTTTCCCGACGAAGGTCGGGCGGACGCGCCCAGGCTGCTTTCGCCGCAACACCATTCCGCTGGACCATACGGTAGGGCAAAATCCGTCCTTGAAAGGCGGGGCCGCGATTTCTAGGGTCGGTCGGCAAGGGAAAGCCGGAAGGGAAAGAGGAAAATCCATGTTTCGCTCGGTAGTCGACGCCATCGGCAATACGCCGCTCATCCGCCTCGGGCGCGCCTCGGAGGAAACGGGCTGCGAGATCCTCGGCAAGGCCGAATTCATGAATCCGGGCCAGTCGGTTAAGGACCGCGCCGGCCTCTTCATCATCCGCGACGCTGAAAAGAGGGGTCTGCTTGAGCCGGGCGGCGTCATCGTGGAGGGCACGGCGGGCAATACCGGCATCGGCCTCACCGTCGTCGCCAAGGCGCTCGGCTATCGCACGGTCATCGTCATTCCCGAGACGCAGAGCCAGGAAAAGAAGGATGCGCTCAGGCTGCTCGGAGCGGAACTGCTGGAAGTGCCGGCTGTGCCCTACAGGAATCCGAACAATTATATAAAGGTTTCGGGGCGGCTTGCCGAGCAGATGGCGAAATCCGAAACGCATGGCGCTATTTGGGCGAACCAGTTCGACAATGTCGCGAACCGGAACGGCCATGTGCGTACGACGGCGAAGGAAATCTGGGAACAGACCGGCGGCAAGCTCGACGGCTTCGTCTCGGCGGTCGGCACGGGCGGCACGCTGGCCGGCGTCGCGGAAGGGCTTCGCGGCCACAGCCGGGACGTGAAGATCGCGCTCGCCGATCCGCTCGGCGCGGCACTTTACAGCTTCTATACTGAGGGCGAGCTGAAATCCGAAGGAAACTCGATCACCGAAGGCATCGGGCAGGGCCGCATCACGGCCAATCTCGAAGGTTTCAAGCCGGATTTCGCCTACCGGATACCGGACGCCGAGGCGCTGCCGATCATCTTCGACCTGGTGCAGGAAGAGGGGCTTTGTCTCGGCGGCTCCACCGGCATCAACATCGCCGGCGCGATCCGCCTTGCGAAGGATCTCGGCCCCGGCCATACCATTGTTACCATCCTTTGCGATTACGGCATGCGCTACCAGTCCAAGCTCTTCAATCCGGAATTCCTGCGCAGCAAGGATTTGCCGGTTCCGGGTTGGATGGACAAGGCGCCCGACATCGCGGTGCCGTTCGAAGAGGCGGTGTGATGGCCTTCGTCACGGAGGCCACCTTCCGCGAAGACGCCTATCGCAAGATCGACGAGGCCAAGGTGGTCGCGGTCAACGATCGCGGCGGCATCGTCCTCGATCGCACGATCTTCTACGCGACTTCCGGCGGCCAGCCGGGCGACACCGGCTTCTTCGAACGCGCGGACGGCTCGACAATCGGAGTCGAGGCGACGATCACCGGCGAGAACAAGGAAGAGATCATCCATCTGCCGGCCGCCGGCGCGGCTGTTCCCGAAATCGGCGAGACGCTTCGGCTTGCGATAGACTGGCCGCGCCGCCTAAAACTGATGCGCATGCACACGGCCTGCCACCTGCTCACAGTCGTCTGTCCCTATCCGATCACCGGCGCGGCAGTCGGCGAGGAGGAGAGCCGCGTCGATTTCGACATGCCGGACGCTGGCGTTAGCAAGGAAGAGGTGGGTGCAGGGCTGATGGAATTGGTGAACGCCAACCATCCCGTGTTCACGCGTTGGATCACGGACGAGGAACTGGCGGCCAATCCAGGGCTGGTAAAGTCGAAGAACGTGCGCCCGCCTGCCGGCACCGGACGCATCCGGCTGGTCTGCATCGGCAATGGCGAGGCGGTCGACAGCCAGCCATGCGGCGGCACCCATGTCGCCGCAACGGGCGAGGTCGGCGCCATCCATATCGGCAAGATCGAGAACAAAGGCCGCGAGAACCGCCGCTTCCGCATCCGCTTCGGCTCCACGCCAATATAAGATCGTTTGGATTTTCAGCGGGGGCGCTCTACGTAGAACGCCAATGTTTCACGTCGGAGGGTCGTCATGTCCGGTCAAAGCCGCTTCTTCGTTACGCCGGACTGGCTTCAGGAGCGGCTGGGGCAGCCGGGCCTGAAGATCGTGGACGGTTCCTGGTATCTGCCGGCACAGAAGCGCGACGCGCGCGCCGAGTATGAAAAAGGGCACATCCCGGGTGCCGTCTTCTTCGACCAGGACAAGGTCGTCGATCCCGACGCAACCCTCCCGCACACCTTGCCGTCGCCCGACCTCTTTGCGCGCTTCGCCGGCTCGATGGGCATCGCCGTTGACGACACGATCGTCGTCCATGACGGGCCGGGCGTGTTCACCGCGCCGCGTGTGTGGTGGATGTTCCGCGTCATGGGCGCGAAGAACGTGTCTATCCTCGAAGGCGGCGGCGACGGCTGGAAGGCTGCCGCCCGGCCGGTCACCCCGGAAGCGACGAAGGTCGCGCCGAACGTCTTCGATGCCGATTTCGATGCGTCCCGTGTCGCTTCGCTCTCCGACATGCGCGCCATCGTTGAAACGGGCTCGGCGGAAATCGCCGATGCGCGGCCGGGCGGGCGCTTTACCGGCGTCGACCCCGAGCCGCGCGCCGGCATGCGCAGCGGCCATATGCCCGGCGCGCACAGTGTACCGGCGCTGTCGCTGGCGAAAGACGGCAAGCTGTTGCCGCCCGACGCGCTGCGCGAGAAATTCGAGGCCGCCGGCATCGATCTCTCCAGGCCGGTCGTCACCTCGTGCGGCTCCGGCGTGACGGCGGCGGTGCTGACGCTCGCGCTCGAAACGCTGGGCCACAAGGAAAACCGCCTTTATGACGGCTCCTGGTCGGAATGGGGCGGGCGTGCCGACACCCCGGTCGAGACCGGAAGCAAATAAGGATGGCGCGCCGGGCGAAACCGGCCCTCATCAAGGCGCGGGTGACCCATCTCGAGATGGACGCCATGCCGCCGCATCGCGTCCCCATGCCGGTCGGCCCGCGCCTCGCTCTCATGCAGGCGCGCAACATGCCTCTCGCCTTCTATCGCTATCTCTACGAGCAGGTGGGCCGGGCGCATCACTGGTCGCTGCGCCGCTCGCTCGGCGACGCGGAGCTTGTCGCGACGATCCATTCGCCGACCACCGGGATCGCCGTCCTTTATGTCGACGGCTCGCCGGCGGGGTTTTACGAACTGGATCTCTCGCAACTGCCGAAAAAGGTCGAGATCGTCTATTTCGGACTGGCGCCGGATTTCCAGGGCAGAGGACTTGCTCGTTTCTTTCTTTCGGAGACGATCTTCGCCGCCTGGGCGCACGATCCCGAGACCGTCGCCATCCACACCAACACGCTCGACAGTCCGCTGGCATTGCGCCTCTATCAGAAGATGGGTTTTTCGCCCGTCGGCTGGTCCGAGGAAGAGGTCGAGCCTTGGGCATGAACGGCAAGGAGGGGCAAAGCTGCTGGCGATCCGCGAAGTCGCGAAGATCAAGGGGCTGGTGCGCGGGCTCGACGCGCTGATGGAATAGTTCGCGCTATCCGGACTTGGCGGGAAACGGGTCGCGGCGCTGGAGACGCCGAGCTATTTCGGCTTCCGTCATCCACGGAGGTCGCTATGCAAATTACGTTCGAAGCCCTGCCTACCGAAACCGTCCGCGCCTTGCAGCGTGGCGGCCCTGACGCCTATGGATACAGGCCTGAGCAAAAGATCTCCGACGGTGACGGGGTCCCTTGCCGCCATTGCATGGAGAACGTCGCGGCGGGCGAGCCCTACCTCGTCCTTGCCTACCGGCCGTTCCCGGAACTCCAGCCCTATGCGGAGACCGGGCCGATCTTCCTGCACGCGGCTGAATGCAAACGTGCGTCGTTTGGCCCGGACCTGCCGGAGATGCTCGCCAGCCCGGATTATATCGTGCGCGGCTACGGCGCGGACGACCGCATCGTCTACGGGACGGGCGCTGTCGTTCCAACAGCCGGGATAGCGGAGAGGGCGGGCGCGCTGCTCGCCCGCGACGACGTCGCCTATATCCATGTGCGCTCGGCGCGCAACAATTGCTATCAGTGCCGGATCGAACGCGCGTGAGCCGCTGCCGTTAACATTCGGTTAACCAAGATGCTCCTACCTTGTTGTCACGCCGCTGTCGCATTGATGCGGTAGAGAGAAAATGCCTGAGGACAGGTCGACCGCGGATGGACCGGCGGCCTGGTCCGGGCATACGAGGAAGCGGGGCTTTTGCTCCGCTTTTTTGTTGTCCGTGCGACCGATCCGGATAGGCGCAAATGAAAAAGCCCGCCGGCAGGGAGACGGCGGGCCTGAGGAGGTTGGTCCGAAATGGTGGTCAGTTGAACTTGTATTTGAGGCCGACGCGCACCGTGTGGGAGGAGGGCTTGACCTCAAATGCTCCGCCGCTGCCGAAATCCTCACTGCCAAACTGCGCATAGCGATATTCGATGCCGAGCGTGGTGTTGGTCGCAACGGCAGTTTCGAGACCACCGCCGACCGAGAAGCCGCTGCTGTTCCAGTCGTAGCTACCCGAGCCGCCGAAAGCAGGGCCGGACGCCTCCGCCTTGAAGTGCGCCCAGCTATAGCCGCCGAGTACATAGGCGAGGGTGGACGGGTTCACCTTCATGCCGACGCGACCGAGAATATCGAAGCCATAATCCGCCTTCAGGTGGGCCGATCCACCGCCGCCTCCGATATCCAGATCAGTACTGATGCCTGAAAGATTGCCATCCACCATTGCGCCGGCAACGAAATTGCCGAAATCGTGGTCGTAGCCGGCATTGAGTTCGCCGAAGACGCCTTCGCCGCCGATGCCATTCAAATCAGCCGCTCCGCCGAAGATCGAAAGATCGTGCACGACTTCGCCTGCGCCGAGCGCCGCGCCGACATAAAAGCCCGTCCAGTCGTATGCAGGCGAGGCTATCGCCGGCCCCGTGCCCTCTGCGCCGAAGCGGTAATTGGCTGCGATATGGAAGGTATGCGTCGAAGGCTCGACGTTGAGAGACGTCCCCGGGGCGAGGTCGAGGACGCTTTTGTTGCCGTAATCTGCATAGCGGTATTCAGTCTTGATCGTCCAGTTATGGCCGATGGCGGTTTCCATGCCGACACCCAGAACATAGCCGCTGCGGCTTTCGTTGTAGTCAAAACTACCGCCGAAGAAGGGCGATGAAGCATCGAGCTTGAAATGTTCCCAGGTGTAGCCGCCTAATACATAGCCGAGCGTGCTGTCGTTCAGCACATAGCCGAGCCGCGCGATCGCGTCGAAACCGTAGCTGTTGGTCAAGTCGGCATTGATAAGAGGGGCGGCATCCAGGTTCATGCCGATATTGCCGACATGCGTGTCGATGAAGCCGCCGAGCAAAATCCGGTCGGTAAGCATGTGGTCGTAGCCGACGGTCAGTTCGCCAAAGAGGCCCTCGCCGCCGATGCCGTTGAAGCTGCCCAGACCGCTGACGCCGATCTTGTGATTGACAGCGCCGAAGCCGCCGCCGACGCCGACATAGAAGCCGGACCAGTTGAAGCCGGTCGGCGGCGGTGCGGCCACCAGATCGGCGGCGTGGCCGGCCGAGGCCATGAAAATCGCGCTCGTGGCGCCGAGCAGAATCGCCCTGAGATTTCTGTACATGATTTAACCCGCCCAAAAGGATTTGAATGCCGGCTAAATAACACACTCCGTCGCGTTATAGTTGTGGCTGGAATGCCACAGAACATGTATTTTAACGTGGGTCGCTCCAGACGGGTTCGGGCACCTGGCACATACATCTCTATCGGAGGCTGGCCCCCGGACGCCGGCTCTGCCTCGACCCGCCTTCAGGCGGCCAGCATCTTCTTCGGTTCGGCCAGTTCGTAGCCGAGCGCCTCGGCCACCGCCGCGTTGGTGATCCTGCCCTTATGGACGTTGAGACCGTTGCGCAGATGCGGGTCGTCGACCAGCGCCTTCAGGCCTTTGTCGGCAAGCTGAAGGCCGTAATGCAGCGTCGCGTTGTTGAGCGCGTGCGCCGAGGTCACCGGCACCGCGCCGGGCATGTTGGCGACGCAATAGTGGATGACGCCGTCGACCTCGTAGGTCGGATCGGAATGGGTGGTCGCGTGCGAGGTCTCGAAGCATCCGCCCTGGTCGATGGCGACGTCGACCAGCACCGCGCCCTTCTTCATGCCGGAAAGCATTTCGCGGGTGACCAGCTTCGGCGCGGCGGCTCCGGGGATGAGGACGGCGCCGATGACCAGATCGGCCGAAAAGCACTCTTCCTCCAGCGCCTCGACGGTCGAATAGCGTGTGTGGACGCGGCCGCCGAAGATATCGTCGAGCTGGCGCAGGCGCGGGATCGAGCGGTCGATGATGGTCACGTCGGCGCCGAGGCCGGCGGCCATCCGCGCCGCATGCAGCCCGACTACGCCGCCGCCGATCACTGCGACCTTGGCCGGAAGCACGCCCGGCACACCGCCGAGCAGCACGCCGCGGCCGCCATTCGGCTTTTGCAGCGCGGTGGCGCCGGCCTGGATCGAAAGCCGGCCGGCTACTTCCGACATCGGCGCCAGCAGCGGCAGCCCGCCGCGCTCGTCCGTCACCGTCTCGTAGGCTATCGCCGTGACGCCGGAGGAAAGCAGGCCCTTGGTCTGTTCGGGATCGGGCGCGAGGTGAAGGTAGGTATAAAGGATCTGGCCCTCGCGAAGCTGGGCCCACTCGCCCGGCTGCGGCTCCTTCACCTTCACCACCATGTAGGATTTGGCGAAGATTTCCGCCGCCGTCTTGGCGATGCGGGCACCGGCCGCGCGATAGGAATTGTCGTCGGCACCGATGCCTGCGCCGGCCCCGGTCTCGACCAGTATCTCATGGCCGTGGGCCGCATATTCGCGCACCGCGCCCGGCGTCAGGCCGACACGGTATTCGTGATTCTTGATTTCCTTCGGGCAACCGACACGCATGGGCTCCTCCTGTCGCGAGCGGCATTACTGGAATGTAGCAAGTGAACCATAAAAGCTATCGAACGTGTTTGCGAAATCGGTTGTTGAAAAGCTCATATTTCGATAAAGCTTGCGCAATCCGTCATTATAGACAAGGAAATCGTGAATAAATGGCCTTGGACAGGATCGATATCGCCATTCTCGATACACTCCAGAAGGATGGCCGCATCTCCAACGCAGCGCTGGCCGAGAAGGTCGGCCTGTCGCAATCCGCCTGCTCGCGCCGGCTGGACATCCTTGAGAACACCGGCGTCGTCCTCGGCTATCACGCGCAGCTTTCCAACGGCGCGCTGTCGCACCGGATGACGGTGATCGTGCACATTTCGCTTTCCGGCCAGTTCGAGAAATCGCTGGCCGATTTCGAGGCGGCGGTGAAGCGTTGCCCCAACGTGCTTTCCTGCCACCTGATGTCGGGCGAGTACGACTACATATTGAGGATCGCCGCGCGCGACCTCGAGGATTACGAGCGCATCCACAAGCAATGGCTCTCCGCCATGCCGCACGTCACCAAGATCAACTCCTCCTTCGCGCTGCGCGAGGTGATCGACCGCGCGGCCCTGGGTATCGCGCCCGGATCGGCTGATACGCCTCTCGTTTAGTTCCTATTGCTCTCTTGTTGTTGTGGCGAATTCCATCCAAATAAGCATCGGGCAACAGCGGGCAATCCGATGCGAGTAAATTATGGCCACTGCGAAGATCAACGCACCGACCAGACATCCGGACGATCCGCTTTATCTGACGGAATGCCGTCTGGCGCTGGAACCGTCGCTCACCGGCCTTGCCGAGATCGCGGTCAGGGCCGGCTGGCCGCCGAAGGCCGTCAGCTATTCCCTGATGATCCTTTCCGCGGAGATGCTGCGGCAATATTCGGACGACGAAGCGCAGCAAATGGACGTTAATTGATGCAGCAGCGGCCGGGAGAAGCTTTCGAAATCGTCGAGTTGCGCACCGGCCGCGTTGCGCCGCTCGGCCCGGCCGGCGTGGCGAGCGCCATCGACAAGCAGAAGGTGGACGGGCCGGTCATGGCCGGTCCCCTCGGGCTCGAGGGTGACGAACAGGGCGACCGCAAGCACCATGGCGGGCCGCACAAGGCTCTCCATGCCTATGCGCACGCCCATTTGCCGCTTTGGGCCGCCGAACTGCCGCATCGGGCCGACCGTTTCCGCGCCGGCGCCTTCGGCGAGAATTTGGTCGTCGCCGGCGCGACCGAGGCCGATTTCTGCCTCGGCGACCGCTGGCGGACCGGAGCGGCCCTGATCGAGGTCAGTCAGGCCCGGCAGCCATGCTGGAGGCTGAACCTGCGCTTCGACCTGCCGGACATGGCGCGCCGCGTCCAGGAGACCGGCCGCAGCGGCTGGTATTTCCGGGTGATCGAGCCGGGCCTCGTTGCCGCCGGCGACCATGGCGTGCTGGCGCAGCGTCCGCATCCCGAATGGTCGCTCGGCCGGGTATCGCATCTCCTCTACCATGATCGGATGAACCGTTCGGCGCTGGAGGAACTGGCGGCGCTGCCCGGCCTGCCCGAAAGCTGGCAACGGCTGGTGGATGCGCGGCTCGCTTCCGGCCAGACCGAAAACTGGTTGCGCCGTCTGGAGACGCCAAAGGTCTGAGGCGGAACGAAAACCGCCCGCCACCGTTGACGAACCGATCCATCCCTCAAGCAAGGAATTTGCCATGGCATCGGCGCTCACCCGGTTTCGCGAAGACCTCCAGGACGATATGCAGGATCAGATCGCCCGGCTTTCCCGTGAGGTCGCTTCTCTTCGCAAGACGGCGTCAAGTCAGGGGCGGGCGGCTTATGCCGACGCACGCGACGGCGCCGGCAACCTCTATGACGATCTGTGGGAGCATGTTCACGACGCCATGCCCGATATCCGCCGCGGCGCACGGCGCGCGCGTGATACCGCCCGCGACAACCCGGTCGTCACCGCCGCGGTCGCCGCTGGAGTGATCGGGCTGCTTGCGGTGCTCCTGACACGACGTTCGTAGCCGGGCTACGCGCCCGTACCGTCTGCCATTTGTCACCGGCGATGGCGATGCGGCCCGGGATGTGTTGACCTCGTGATCGGTTCATGCCGTATGTCCCCTGGTCGACGGCGAATGTCGTTGGCGATTACGGAAATCCGCGGTAGGGGCCGCTCTTGACGAAGATCGTGCTGATTATCGGCAGCGCTCCGGAAGCCATCCGGGCGCGGGATTTCGATACGCGCCACATCGACCAGATCGTGGCCATCAACAATGCATGGCGTGTCCGGCCAGACTGGACCCATCTGGTCCATCCCGAGGATTTTCCCAAGGAAAGACGGCCGCGTCCGACGCCCGGCCAGCGCATCGTGACATACAGGGACTATGTGCCCGCCAACAACCGCTTCGGCGGCATCGTCTATGCGGGCGGCACGATGGTGTTCTCGGCCGCTTACTGGGTGCTCGGCGTTCTGAAGCCGGATATCATGGCTTTCTGCGGCTGCGACATGGTCTATGACGGGCGTGCCGGTCCCTCGCATTTCTATGGTTTCGGGGCAGCGGATCCGCTGCGGCCGGACCCCACCTTGCAAAGCCTGGAAGCCAAGGCCAACCGGCTGGCGATCGTGGCGGCGGGCGAGAATTGCCTGTGCGTCAACCTTACCGGTCTGCCGCAAAGCCGGCTGACATTCCCGAAAATGGCGCCGGCGCTTCTGGCCGGCGATATTTTGGCGTTCCATCGCGCCGCACTTGCAGGGATGCGCGCGCGTATCGTGGAGGCGGCACGCAGGGAGGTCGCCACGCTGGAAACGCGGCAGAACATCCTCGTACCGTCAGGAGATTACTGGACCTCGCCGGACAGCCTCGATGCGGGCGCGTTGTCGTCGATAGACAGGCTCTGGCTCGCCGCCCTCGCGGCTCCAACGGGTTGACGCGCGGCATCCTCTCCGGGGCGTACAATGTGAAAATGGTGCCGCGTGAGGG
>JAKDNM010000185.1 GCA_030456445.1 Hyphomicrobiales bacterium | reverse complement strand
CTTCGCCGAGCGTCGGGTGGGCATGGACGGTGCCGGCGATATCCTCCAGCCGCGCACCCATCTCGATGGCGAGCGAGAAGGCGGCGGCGAGTTCGGAGGCGCCCTCGCCCACCGCCTGGATGCCGAGCACCAGATGATTGTCGGCGCGCGCGACGACACGGACAAAACCCTCCTCGCCAAGGAGCGTCATGGCGCGGCCATTGGCGCGGAACGGGAAGCTCCCGACCTTGACCTCGCGGCCACCGGCGGCGGCCTGATCGGGTGATAGGCCGACGCTGATCACTTCCGGGTCGGTGAAGCAGATGGCGGGGATGGCGCGCTTGTCCCAACTCCGCTTAAAGCCGGCGACGATTTCCGCCACCATCTCGCCCTGCGCCATGGCGCGGTGCGCCAGCATCGGCTCGCCGGTCACGTCGCCAATGGCGTAGACGCCGCGCATCGATGTCCGGCAATGGTCGTCTACTCGAATGGCGCCGCCGTTCCGATCGAGCACCAGTTCCTCGATGCCCCAGCCTTCCGTCAGCGGCCGGCGACCGACGGTCACCAGCACCTTGTCGGCGGCGATCTTCCTTTCCTTGCCGGCGGCATCGACCAGCAGCGCGCCTTCCTTGCCGGCAAGGCCCTTGGCCTTTGCGCCGGTCAGCACATCGACGCCGAGTTCGTCGAGCCGCTTGGCCACCGGCCGCGTCAACTCGGCGTCATATTGCGGGAGGATGCGCGCCATCGCCTCCACCACCGTGACTTTTGATCCCAGTTTGGCGAAGGCCGTGCCAAGCTCCAGCCCGATATAGCCGCCGCCGACCACGGCAAGCTTTTCCGGCACGGCCTTCAAGGACAGCGCCTCGGTCGAGGAGATAATTTTGCCGCCGAAGGAAAGCGAGGGAAGCTCGACCGGGACCGAGCCCGTCGCGATGACGATCGTCTCGGCACGGATGGTCTGCGTGCCGGTCTCCGTCTCGACATCCACCGTCTTGCCGTCGCGGAACATTGCCTGCCCCTGGACGCTCTTCACCTTCGCCTTCTTCAGGAGCCCGGCGACGCCGCCGGTCAGACGGCCGACGATATGGTCCTTCCAGCCAACGGTCTTGGAAAGATCGAGCGCCGGCTTCTGGGCGGTGATGCCGAGCGGGCTGGTGCCGGCGACCATCGCCCTGAGCCTTGCATATTCGTCCGCGGCATGGATCAGCGCCTTGGAGGGAATGCAGCCGATGGTGAGGCAGGTGCCGCCCGGCTTCGCCTTCTCCACGATCACCGTGTCGACGCCGAGCTGGCCGGCGCGGATGGCGCAGACATAGCCGCCCGGGCCAGCGCCGATGACCAGAAGCTTGCAGGAGATTTCCTTCATGTTGTCAGTCTCCCACGAAGATGAGTGCAGGCGTCTCCAGCAGCGTCTTCAGCCGCTGCACGAAGAGAGCCGCGTCCCAGCCGTCGACCACGCGATGGTCGAAGCTGGAGGAAAGGTTCATCATCTTGCGGGGAATGAAGGAAGCGCCGTCCCAGACCGGCCGCATCATGATCTTGTTGACGCCGACGATCGCTACTTCCGGATGATTGATGATAGGCGTGGTCGCAACCCCGCCCATCGCGCCGAGCGAGGTGATGGTGATGGTCGAGCCGGAAAGTTCCTCGCGGCTGGCCGTGCCGGCGCGCGCCGCCTCCGACAGCCGCGTGACCTCGGCTGCGCAATCCCAGATGTTGCGCGCCTCGGCATGGCGCACGACCGGCACCATCAGCCCGCCTGGCGTCTGCGTGGCGACGCCGATATGAACCCCGCCATGCCGGTGAACGATGCCGGCCTCGTCATCGAAGACGGCGTTGATGCCGGGCTGCTCCCCAACCGCCTTCACCATGGCGCGCATCAGGAAGGGCAGAACGGTGAGCCGCGCCTGATCGGCGCGCTTTTCCTTGTTCATCGCCGCGCGCAGTTCCTCCAGCGCGGTAACGTCGACCTCCTCGACATAGGTGATGTGCGGGATGCGCGATGCTGACAGCGCCATCTTCTCGGCTATCTTGCGGCGCAGGCCGACCACCTTGACGGCCTCGACCTCGTTATTGGGAGAACGGCCGCCGCCGCGCGCCCGCTCCGGTCCATGCGCCAGGAAGGCTTCAAGGTCTTCATGGCCGATGCGGCCGGCCGGGCCGCTGCCCGCCACCTGCCTGAGGTCGATGCCCGCCTCCTTCGCCCGCAGCCGGACGGCGGGCGAGGCAATCGGCCTCTCGGCATGCGGCGCGGTTGGGGGGCGTGGACGGACTAAGACTTTTTCATCACTCCCGGCAGTACCCCCACCTCTAGCCCCTCCCCACAAGGAGGAGGGGGCGCTGATTCTGCAGCTTTCGCGCTGTCTTGAAGCGAGGAACCTTTGGCTGGTGAAACCTCCGGCTGGGAAGAATGCGGCACTGCGGCCGGCTGTCCCCCTCCCCCTTGTGGGGAGGGGTTAGGGGTGGGGGTATCTTCCTTATCCGGCTCGGCCGATTCGGCTTCAGGCACAGCGCCCTCGCCCGCCACCATCATCTTGACCAGCGGCGAGCCGACCGCGACCGTGTCGCCGATTTCCGCGCCGAGCCAGACGATCTCGCCGTCCGCCGGCGCGGGGATCTCCACCGTCGCCTTGTCGGTCATGACCGCGGCAAGCACTGCATCCTCGCGCACCAGATCGCCGATCTTCACATGCCATTCGACGAGTTCGGCCTCGGCGACCCCCTCGCCCACATCGGGAAGCTTGATCGTGCGTTCGGCCCTGTCCTTGCCCATGGGATCAGACCTCCACCGTCTCGCGAAGCGCGCGGCCGACCCGCTCGGGTCCGGGAAAATAATCCCATTCCTGCGCATGCGGATAGGGCGTGTCCCAGCCGGTGACGCGCCTGACCGGCGCCTCCAGATGGAAAAAGCAGTGCTCCTGCACCAATGCGGCAAGCTCCGCCCCGAACCCCGAGGTCAGCGTCGCCTCGTGCACCACCACGCAGCGCCCGGTCTTCTCCACCGATTTCTTCACCGTATCGAGATCGAGCGGCAAGAGCGTCCTCAGATCGATCACCTCCGCGTCGATGCCGGTATCCTCGGCCGCCGCCTCCGCCACATGCGTCATCGTGCCGTAGGCGAGCACGGTGACCGCACTCCCTTCCCGCCGCACCACCGCCTCGCCGAGCGGGACCGTGTAGTGCCCGTCCGGCACCTCGCTCAGCCGATGCTTCGACCACGGCGTCACCGGCCGCTCGTGATGGCCGTCGAAGGGGCCGTTATAAAGCCGCTTCGGCTCCAGGAAGATCACCGGGTCCGGGTCCTCGATCGAGGAGATCAAAAGGCCCTTGGCGTCGTAGGGGTTGGACGGCACCACCACCTTCAGGCCCGACACATGCGTAAATAGCGCCTCCGGGCTCTGGCTGTGCGTCTGGCCGCCGAAAATGCCGCCGCCGGTCGGCATGCGCACGACGATCGGGCAGGTGAACTCGCCCGCCGAACGGTAGCGCAGCCTGGCCGCCTCCGACACGATCTGGTCATAGGCCGGATAGACATAGTCGGCGAACTGCACCTCGACGCAGGGCCGCAAACCGTAGGCCGCCATGCCGATCGCCGTGCCGACGATGCCAAGCTCGCTGATCGGCGTATCGAAGCAGCGGTCGCGGCCGTACTTGGCCTGCAGCCCCGCCGTGCAGCGGAACACGCCGCCGAAATAGCCGACATCCTCGCCGAACACGACGACGTTGTCGTCCCGTCCCATCGACACGTCGAGCGCGTCACGGATCGCCTCGATCATGGTGCGACGCGGCATGCTAGACCCCCGCCTCCTGGCGCTGGCGCCTGAGATGCGGCGGCATCTCGGCATAGACGCCCTCGAACATGTCACGTGCCGAGGGCCGCCCACCCGAGTGCATCGTGCCGTGGCTCTCCGCCTCCTTCTGCGCGGCGATCACCGTGTCGAGCACCTCCGCCTCGGCCTGCTTGTGGCGTTCCTCCGACCAGGCGCCGCGCACGATCAGATGGTTCTTCAATCGCAGCACGGGATCGCCGAGCGGCCACGCCTCGGACTCGGTCTTGGGCCGATAGGCGGACGGGTCGTCGGAGGTCGAGTGTGCGCCGACGCGGTAGGTCACGTATTCGACGAGCGTCGGGCCGAGATTGCGGCGCGCCCGCTCGGCCGCCCACGACGCGACCGCATGGACCGCCAGATAGTCGTTGCCGTCGACCCTGAGCGACGGCAGGCCGAAACCCAGCCCGCGCGCCGCAAACGTGCCCGACCCGCCGCGCGCGATGCCCTGGAAGGTCGAAATCGCCCACTGATTGTTGACGATATTGAGAATGACCGGCGCCTGATAGGTGGAGGCGAAGGCGAGCGCGGCGTGGAAATCCGACTCCGCCGTCGAGCCGTCGCCGATCCAGCCGGCCGCGATCTTCGTGTCCTTCTTGATGGCCGAGGCCATCGCCCAGCCCACCGCCTGCACGAACTGGGTGCCGAGATTGCCGGAGATCGAGAAAAAGCCGTGCTCCTTCGAGGAATACATGACTGGAAGCTGCCGGCCTTTGATCGGATCGCGCTCGTTGGAGAATATCTGGTTCATCATATCGGCGATCGGATAGCCGCCGGCTATCAGGAGCCCCGCCTGCCGGTAGGTCGGGAAATTCATGTCGCCCGGCTTCAGCGCCCGGCGGAAGGCGGAACTCACCGCCTCCTCGCCCATATGCTGCATGTAGAACGAGGTCTTGCCCTGGCGCTGGGCGATCTGCATGCGCGCATCGAAGGCGCGCAGCGTCATCATATGGCGAAGGCCCTCCTTCAGATCATCGTCCGAAAGAAGGCCGGCCCACGGCCCGACCGCCTCGCCATTCCGGTTCAGCACACGGATGATCGAATAGGCGAGATCGCG
>JAKDNM010000184.1 GCA_030456445.1 Hyphomicrobiales bacterium | reverse complement strand
CCGGAAGCGCGTCATTTGCCGGCCTTCGACATCTCAAAGCCGGCAGCCTTGCTAGGGTCAGGAAAGGGAACTCTTCGTTTGGTCATGGCGCCCTGTAATTGCCTTGGCGGAGTTTTCAGAGGCCATGCTAGCCCATTTTGCCTTGCGTGAATGAACGAATCCACCGGAGCGACGCCCAGCCAAGGCCGGCGAATGAACAGCCGCCGCGTTATCCATCCCTTTTGACAATGGAAGGCCGATACTCGCCAGCTTACCCTTCGGTTCGCGCCTCACGAAACGAGATCAGGCGCTGGCGGCGCTCATCCCACAGGACGAGCTTTACGCAGCGGAGGCTTTCCATGATGGTGATATGGCCGATGCCGCGCAGTTCCGGATAATCCCGGAGCACTTCCGGCAGCCGGTAATAGGGCACTCTGCTCGAAAGATGATGGACGTGGTGGATGCCGATATTGGCGGTCAGCCATCGCAGGGCAGCGGGCAGTTCGTAATATGACGAGCCGTGCAGGGCGGCGTCCTGGAACTGCCATTGCGGGCTTTGCGACCAGTGGGTGTCTTCGAACTGATGCTGGACATAGAAGAGCCAGATACCCGCCGAGCCCGCCAGCACGACGATGGGCAGTTGCACCAGTATGAACGAGCTGGAGCCGGTCAGCCAGATCAGGCCGGCAGCCAGAACGACGATGCCCAGATTTGTCGCCATGGTCGAGACCCAGGGCTCCGTTCCAGAGCGCATCATGCCGAAAGGCAGCCTTTGCTTAAGCAGGAAAAGCCAGATGGGGCCGATACCGAACATCACGATCGGGTTGCGGTAGAGCCTGTATGCGAGCCGCCGCGGGCGGGAAAGGGAACGATATTCGGCCACGGTCAGGGTGGTGATGTCGCCGACGCCGCGTTCGTCGAGATTGCCGGCGGAGGCGTGATGTGCCGCATGCGCACGGCGCCAATAGTCGTAGGGCGTGAGCGTCAGGACACCGATCAGGCGGCCGGTCCAGTCATCCGCCTTGCGGTGGGCGAAGAAGGAGCCGTGACCGCAATCGTGCTGGATCATGAACAGACGAAGCAGGAAGCCCGCCGCCGGAATTGTCAGGGCCATCCCCCACCAGAAGCCATAATGCACCGCGATCGCTGCAAGCGCCCATAGCCCGACGAACGGGACGAGCGTCACCGCCAGTTCGAGCAGGCTGCGGCCCCTGTGGGGTGTCCGATAAGTAGACAGGATCCGGGGCCATGCCCGTTTGCCGTCGAACGAGGAAATAGGTGCGGCGGCTTGCGTCAACGACAATGGTCAGGCCTCGATACGTTTGGTGGCTGCTGCGTGGACAAAACGGCGATCCTCCCGATCATCATGCCCGCCGATTTCAATCTCGCGGGCAGGATCAATATTTTCAGCGCATCCGTAGGCGGCTACCTGGCAGGCGGCAGCCACGGTGGACATAAGGCCGAGCTTCTACGCCCATATAAGACGATTGTCTTCGGCGGAACAGGACAGTGTTGCTTTTCCTCGCGCTTATTGCCGCCCTTTGCTTGCTTCGGTGGTGCTGGGCACCGTATGAAGCGCGGTTTCCGTGGCCATCTCACTCATATGATGTGCTGGACAATGTTGGTGCCAGCCCGCATGTCTCGCGATCGATGTCCGGCCGGCAAAACTGTCACCGACGATGACCGCCTGGCTTGTCAGGCACCGCCATGTCTGGTCCTTTACGTCAATCCACATTCGGGGGCGGCGAAAGGAGCGAGTATGGAAAGGTGTTATCCGGTCGCCATCGTGACCCTGCTTTGCGGCCTTCTCATCTTCGCGATGGCGCTGACGGTCGCCAGGACACATGCCAAGACCGGCATACCGGCACCGGCTATGACGGGCGATCCGCTTCTTGAGCGGGCGATCCGGGCGCATTCGAATACGCTGGAATGGCTGCCGATTTTCCTTCCGGCCATGTGGCTGTTCGCCATCTACTGGAGCGCAGTTTGGGCGGCGGGTCTCGGCCTTCTGTGGCTGGTCGGGCGCGTGGCCTATTTCGCTGGATATCTTTCCGCGCCGCTCAAAAGATATCCGGGTTTCTTCGCGCAGGCCGTCGCGACCTTCGCGCTGCTGCTTGGCGCGTTGGGGCGCATCGCCTATCTGGCCCTTTCGTGAAGGCGCCAGCCGGCCTATCGTGAAGGATCTGCGGCGAAACGTGCGATCAGTTTGACAAGGTCTGGCTCGTTGACCATGCGGGTCGCTTCGCGCGGCTTTACCCATTTGCGCTTGCGCTGGCCCTTCTCGCGCCATTTGGAGGCGACTTCCTTCACCTCGAGGGGGAAGACCTGAACCTCGCATGGCGATTCGGTGCCGGAGGCGTGCACCTTGTTATAGAAGTAACTGCCCACAGTCTTTTGCGCGATACCGCCTGAAATGCCCGCTTCCTCGACCGCCTCGCGGGCGGCCGCTTCATAAAGGGGTTCGTCTCCCTCGGGCCAACCCTTCGGCAGCACCCAGCGTCCGGTATCGCGGCTGGTAATGAGCAGCACTTCGACGCCGTCTTCCATTTTCCGCCAGGGCAGGGCAGCGACCTGCAGCCGGCAGGGCTCGCCGCCAAAGAGGCGGCGCACGCGTTGCGGCAGCAGGCTGTTTGAAAATGGCCCGGTCAGCATTGGAAGATACATCAAACCCAGCGAATCACCTTATGCACATGGTTACCGCAAATCCGTGCATCAAGTGTGAAAATGCCGGAATCGGCGGAAAAACATGCACAGCTATACATTAGCCGGCAAATCTGGACGATTTCTGTAAAACGTCAAGTCCCGCAAAGGGATAATCGCATTTCCCGGCCTGACGGGAAGAAGTGCCCGCTGTCAGCCGCGATGATCGTCGGCAATCGGCTTCTGGTAGGAAAAGCCCATGTCCCACGGGAAATAGATCCAGGTGTCCTGCGAGACCTCCGTGATGTAGGTGTCGACCAGCGGCCGGCCCTTGGGCTTGGCGTAGACGGCGGCGAAATGCGCCTTCGGCATCATGGCGCGGACGATCGCGGCTGTCTTGCCGGTATCGGTGAGATCGTCGATGATCAGGATGCCTTCACCGTCATTTTCCAACAGCGTCGGGGAAATCTCCTTGAGGACGGCGAGTTCCCCTTGCTCGGTATATTCGTGGTAGGACGCCACGCACACCGTCTCGATCATGCGTACGCCGAGTTCGCGCGAGATGATCGCAGCGGGTACCAGCCCGCCGCGCGTGATGCAGACGATGGCGCGCCACATGCCGTTGATGCCGGCCAGCCGCCAGGCAAGCGCCCGCGCATCCCTGTGGAACTGGTCCCACGAGACGGGGAAGGCTTTTTCGGGGAGAGAGGACATCTGCAGGCACTCCGGCTGGGAATGCGCCCTGCGATAGCCGGATTGTGCGGCGATTGGCAAGGGGACTTGTGGCAGATGTCCCCGTCGTCAACTCTACTGAGGGCATGGTCGGGGGAGACATCCGATTTTTATCGGTATAAGCAGCACCGATCCGGCGTGAATCAATGCCACAGTCGGGCGACAATTTCGCATCGGACAGGAAGATGAGCGAGACCGGCAGGCCGGCGGAGACCCCATCCAGCGAAACGTTCGGGCTCGACGACGAAGCCTTGGCCGCGCTTCCGACCGTCTATGCGGAAGGCAGTCTTGCCGGAAAGACCGTCTTGATCTCTGGCGGGGCGGGCGGTCTCGGCCGCGCCACCGCCTGGCTGATGGGCAGGCTCGGCGCCCGCGTCGTTCTTGCCGGCCGCGACGAGGCGAAACTCGCCGAAGCGGCGCAAGCCCTGCGGGTGAAGGAAATCGATGCGAGTTTCCATGCGTTCGATATACGGGAGCCCGAGGCCGTACACGCGCTCTTCGACACGCTCGGCGCCGATGGCGGCATCGACATGCTCGTCAACAGCGCCGGCGGGCAATATCCACAGGCGGCCATCGACTTCTCGGTGAAGGGCTGGAACGCCGTCGTCAATACCAATCTGAACGGCACCTGGTACATGATGCAGGCGGCCGCCCGGCACTGGCGCGATACCGGCCGGCGGGGCAGCATCGTCAACATCGTCGTCGTGGTCTCCCACGGCCTTTATGGCCTGGCGCATACGGTGGCGGCGCGCTCTGGCGTCATCGGGCTCGCTCGCGCGGTGGCGGTGGAATGGGCGCCGCTCGGCATCCGCGTCAACTGTATCGCGCCGGGCGCGATCGAGACGCCGGGCTGGAAAGTCTATACGGCCGAGACGCTGGCGGGCTACCCTCACTCGAACCCGATGAAGCGCATCGGGACGGCATGGGAGATCGCGGAAGCCTGCGTCTATCTGGCCGGGCCGGCGTCGTCCTATGTCACGGGCGAGGTCCTGAACGTTTCCGGCGGCAGCCAGCTCTGGGGCGAGACATGGGCGATCCCGAAGCCCGATTATTTCAAGGTCTAGGAGGCGGGTTTGGCGGATAGACCCCTGACTGCCGGCGAGACGGTTGCGACGGCCGGCAGGACGATCGGAGAGGGCGACATCACGCTCTTCGCAGGGCTCGCCGGCGACTTCACGCCGATCCACATGGATGCGGCGTTCGCGAAAACCACGCCCTTCGGCGAGCGTATCGCGCACGGGCCGCTGACCATGTCCGCTGCGATCGGCCTCCTGACGCAAACGGGCCTTCTCGGCGAGCGGGTGATCGGATTGGTGAACGTAAACTGGGATTTTGCCGGGCCGGTCAGGATCGGCGACACCATACGCGCCCAGGTGACGGTGGAGGAGGTCCGGCCGACCTCGAAGGTCGGCCGCAATCTTGCTACCTTCCTGTTCGAGGTCGTCAACCAGGGTGGCGAGACGGTGCAGACCGGCCGTTTGCGTGTCGTCGTGAAAGCGGATTAGTCGTAAAAGCG
>JAKDNM010000057.1 GCA_030456445.1 Hyphomicrobiales bacterium | reverse complement strand
ACAAGGCCGAAGTCATCCATCGCCGTGGACCGTGGCGCAGCTTCGAGGCTGTCGAATTCGCGGCGCTGACCTGGGTCGACTGGTTCAATAATCGCTGGCTGCTGGAGCCCATCGGCAACATCCCGTCGGCCGAAGCCGAGGAACGCTAGAGCGGTTCCGCTTTTCTCCGAATCGCGGAACCGCTCTATCATATTGTTTTCACGCAATTCCGGACGGAAAACCGGTTCCCACTTTTCCTGGAATTGCTCTATACGCCACGCTGGACGAGACTGCCGTGGCGGCGTAACTCAAACCAAACGGCCTCCGGCAAATCCGTGGCGGTTCACACCCACCACAAGCCGCCCTCGTATCTCGTCACTTCTGATCCGGATCGGAGGTCGGTTCTTCTGCCGGCTCAGAAGGCTTCTTTGCCTCTTTGGCCGCCTGTTTCTCCGCCTTCTTGGCGGCCTTGATGCGATCACGCTCCTTGCGCTCGAAATTATAATTCGGGGGACGCGGCATTGATACTCCTTTGCACCAAGGCTACCGGCTCGCCCGCCCCGATGCAATCACGTGCGATTTCTCGCTAGGGTTTCGTCTCCATACGGTGCCTAATGCGGCGTCGCAGTCCATTCGGGCAGCGGCTCGAGGCTTCTATTGAACTGCTGCCACCAATCCTTCATCCATGTCGCAGCCGGCACGCAAAAGCGCTGCTGCCTGTGAGAACGCTTGCCGCGCAATTTCGTTGAACGTCAGGTCCGGGGCACAGGGAAGAGACACCACGAGTTCCTGGCCGGTTTGCCTGCCTTCATCCTCGACCTGGAAGAAGAGCCAGACAATGAATTGCGCGCCTTTTTCCGTTCCCTCCGCGTTGCTGATCTTCATCGAATCGATGCCAGCTGCCGTGACCTTCATTATCCATCTCCGCGTTCGTCGGAAACTTCGCTCCTGATTGCTCGGATTAAAGCCTATGGCGGCGTGGCGTTCCAAGGACATTTCAGCCATGGTGAATATAGTGCGAACAACCGATCGACGCTGGCAACAGATGCAAAAAAGACGCACCCGCCGGTGAACCGATCGGAGCGTCTTCGGGCGGCATTCAGGCTCATCCCTCTGCCTTGAAGTTCTTTGCCGCCCTCTCGACTTTCGGGCTTATCCTTGCCGTGCTTTTTCATCAGGTCCTTCGCCTGCCTGACCGAGACATCCGTTGCCTCGGCCAAGCGCATAGCCTTCTTTTCGATCGTCTCTCTCTTCGGTTTGTCGCTCATCAGCCTGGTACACAAAATGGCGCGCGCTGCTTAGCCGCACGCAGCCGACATTAGTCCTTGCAGTTGTCTTCGGCTTGAGCAGCCGCCGTCTTCTCGCCCTGCTGCTGAGCCTCTACATCCTGCGAGGACGTGGCCAGGTTTTTATTGCCACCGCCCTCCTTGGTGGCTAAGGGCATTGTCGAGCCGTCCTTTTGGGCAGAGTCCTTGCGGTCCTGAGTTGCCGAGTTTGGCGATTCCAGAGGCGCGTGCGTCCCGTCCTTGGAAATTCCGGCGGTCTGGGTGTCATCGGGCCCGTTGGAGGCCGATTTGTCGGGACACGCAGCCATGGCCGTCCCGGCGCAGAGAGAGATCATTGCTGTGAGGAACAAGGCTCGCGTTTTCATGGTGCTTACTCCTTCGAAAACAGCCCCATGGAAATAACCGATGGCGGTTAGCTTTGTTCCAACTCGGATCACTGGCTAGCAAGCGCGCTCACGTCTTACCCAAAAAACGCTCCGATCGGGGAAGATCGGAGCGTCACGGGCGGAGTTGTGGGAGCGCTTGAAGTTCCCACGCGGTCAGCATCGGGCCGACTCTCCGAAACGTTAACCGGATCGTTCGACCTTTAATGATCGGTCGGACGGCTGGGGAAAGCTGACCCACCCCATATTCCGCTTTCAACGCCCGGCGCCACATCATCCTTCTCCTGGGTTGCCCCGTTGCGTCGGGCATTCTTTATGGGGACGTTATCGGGCGGGGGCAGTTGCGGACCTATCGCGCTCGGATAAACGCGATGATCGCGGCAACGGCCGGCCGATCGTTCATGAAAAAGGCGTGCGTCACGCGGTCCGCATGGTCTTCAACCCACATCTCACGCAACATGAAAATCTTCAGCCTTAAGAGGGCTGGATGCGGTAACCATTTAGTAAGATTAGATAATATTGGTACGGTTGGGTGGGCTCGAACCACCGACCTCCGGATCCACAATCCGGCGCTCTAACCAACTGAGCTACAACCGCATACCGCAATCGCGAGGCGTGCGACGCCGACGCCCGCGTCATTAAGAGGAAAGCCGAGTTTTTTCAAGGCCAATTGCCAAGGTCTCAAAGGCGCTGGCGGAAGACAAAGAAAAAGGCCGGGGGAGGACCGGCCTTAAACCGCGGCTCCGTGCTTACGCTTCGGAGCCGCCACTTCGCGCGGCGGGAGGATACCGCGCGAAGGAACGCTGGATAACGCCTTAGGCGACCTTCAGTTCCTTGAAGGACTTCTCGAAGATGTCCTTGACCGGCTTCACGACTTCTTCGGTGGCCTTGGTCGACGCGGACTGAAGTTCCTTCGCCTGGTTGACCACTAGTTCGACGCGCTTGCGCAGATAGGAGGTCTGCAGCTCGAACAGCTCCGAAATCGAGGAGATGCCGACCAGCGCCTCAAGATGGGCGAAATCGGTCTCGGCGTTGGCGCGCAGCGCCGCGATGGTTTTCAGCGACAGGTCGCTGCCGGCCGACTTGGCCGTCTCGAAGCTCGTCTCGAGCGCCTTCTGGGCGTTCTCGGCGCCGGACTTCAGATTGGCGTAGGCTTCCTTCGACTGCTCGACGCCCTTCTCGGTGAAGGCGCGGAACTGGTCGGTAGCCTTGCTTGCGTCGAAGCTCGGGAATTCGATGGTTTCGCTTACTTTCTCGGTCTTGGCCATGAAACTCGTCCTTTCGTGTTGCTCTCGCCTGATCTTGGCTGATCCTGCTCCGGGGCCACACTGGATCGGCCTTCGGGGCGGCATTGGGGCCGGCGCTGGCTCCTGACCACCATATAGGAATATTTTTTGTGCATTGCAACATTTATTTTGCAATGCAGCATTGCCGGCGCCGTTAACCACGCGACCGAAAAAGGATTCCGACGGCCCCGCCTCTTTGTGGACGCGGTTGCACGATCCACATATTAACTGAATATTAGCCAAACCGCGGGGGGCAAAACCGGGTAGCTTATGGGATCGAGCCAATATTCCTTCATGGATATCGTGGTTCTGGATGACATCCGGACCCGCTTTGCCGATGGCGATGCGCTCGTCGTCCTGTCCACCGACCTCGGCGAGGTGCTGTGGGCGAACGGACCGGGCGCGCGGCTTTTCGGCTATGGCGATATCGGCGGGATCATCGGGGCGGATCCGGAAATGGGATTGCCCGCCCAGCGCCAGATATCGTCGACGCCGGGCTATCCCGATCTCGGGCGCGACCGTTCGATCGCCGTCCGCATCGCCAACGGCTTCACCAGCCGCGTCGTCAATCTGCTCGCTTCCGGCATCGCCATGCCGGGCGGCGAACCGGCGATCCTGCTTGCGGCGCCAAGCGGCGACGAGGCTGGCGCGGACGCCGGCGGACGGGCCGGACGCGCGATCGAGGGCTTCGGCGAAGAGGGCCAGTTCACGGCGCTGGTGGACAAAGAAGGAAAGATCGTCGCGGCCTCGCCGGACTTCTCATCGCTCGCGGTCGATGAGGCGACCCTTCTTGGCCTCATCCGCGAGGCACAGGGTCCCGACCGCCTGGTGAAGCGGCGCATCCCGGCCCGGGCGCTTATGATGCCCGCCGGCATGGCGCGGCTGACCGACGAGCCGGCAACACATCTCCTCGTCATCGTGGACGACGGCGAAGGGCAAGCCGCGCCGAACGCCGAAACGGTTGCCGTCCCGGCGACGGTCGTCCCGGAACCCGTCGCACCGATCGAACCGGCCGATGAACCCATCGCTGCCGAAGGCGAGCCGGCATCGACCGCAGATATGCCATCTTTCCAGATGCCATCCGACGACAAGGGTGCGCAGCACAGGGCCGAGCACAGCCCGGTCGACCGCTGGTATTTCCTTCACGACGAGGGAAAAGAGCAGGAAGCCGAGGCGGGGCCGGAACCGGCCGCCGCCTCGCCATCGGAGCCGCGCAAGAGAGAACTCGGCACGACGCCGGTGAAATTCGTCTGGCGCACAGGCGCCGATGGCCGCTTCACCGCAATCTCCGACGAATTCGCCGCAGCGCTCGGCCCTGCCTCGGCCGACATTGTCGGCCGCCCCTTCGACGAAGTCGCGCAGGTCTTCGGCTTCGATATCGACGGTGAGATCGCCGGCCTGCTTGAGCGGCGCGACACATGGTCGGGCCGCTCCGTCCTGTGGCCGGTCGCCGGCACCGAAATGCGCGTGCCAGTCGATCTCGCGGCGCTGCCCGTCTATGGGCGCGATCGCAACTTCGAAGGGTTCCGCGGCTTCGGCGTCGCACGCATGGCCGATGCGGTTGCGACATCCGCACCCGAACCGGCGGCGCCGCAGGCCGAGGAAGCTGCTGCGAATGGAAACGAACCGCCCACGCCCGAGATCGCCGAAGACGAAGCCGCCGGTCCGACGGCTAAAGAGGCCGCAAAGGAAAATGCCGACCCCTTCAACGGCGAGGTTCCGGCGCTCGCGATCGTGCCGAAGCCGGAGCGACGCTACAGCGACAAGATCATCCGGCTGGCCGAACACCGGCCGGCGCCGCCTGCCGGGGACGGCCTGTCGCAGACGGAACGCAACGCCTTCCGCGAAATCGGCGCGCGTCTCAGGAAAGATAGCGGCAAGCGCGGCGATGCGGGGCAGCCGCAGGACGCCGACACCGACGCCAGCACTGGCGCCGACGAAAAGACAACCGACGCCGACAAGGTGTCGCCGATCGCGCGTGAAAGTTTCGGTAAGCGCGACTGGCTGAAATTTTCGGAACCGCAAACGGGGCAGTCCGACGCCGACATCGAAGAAGCCGGCGCGCCCGAGCATCTTGAAGCAGGGTCCGTACCGACCCAGGCCGGCGATACGGCCATGCCGGAAGCGGACGACATACCTGCCAACGCCGCCTCCGGGGACGATGCCGTCAAGACGGTATCCGCCGACGACGAAGCAGGGATTGCGCCTTCCGCCGAGGAAGGCGTGGTTCGGGAACCGGAAGCGGAAACCGGCGCGGGCGAAAGCGATGCCCTTGACGATGCATCGGAACCGCCGGTCGACCACCAGCCTGTCATCCCTTCGGCATTCGTATCTCCGGGCTTTGTCGCAGAAGACACCACGGCCGAGCCTGACCTTTATCAAGCGATCCTGTCGAAGCTGCCGACGCCGGTGCTCGTCCATTCCGGCGATGAGCTGCATTACGCCAATGACGAATTCCTGCAACTGACCGGCTATCCGTCGCTCGAGGCGATCCGCTCCGCCGGCGGGCTGGGCGAGCTTTTTGCCGATCCGTATCACGCAGAGGACGAAGCCGGCCGCAAGCTTTGCCTCAAAACGGCCTCCGGCGATACGAGGCCGGTCGAGGCGCTCCTGCAATCGGTGCCGTGGAAAGCCGGCAAGGCGCTGATGCTGGCGCTCACGCCGGTTGCCCAGCCGCCGGAGCGGGAAGCATCGGCGGAAATCCGGCAACTCCCCCTGCCCCGGCCGGTGCATGAAACGAAGACCGCACCCGAAACGAGGGGCGATCCCGATACGCGGCTCGAAGAGCTCCGCACCATCATCGACACGGCAACCGACGGTGTCGTGCTCATCTCGCCGGAGGGGACGATCCGCTCGATCAGCCGGCCGGCCGAAGCGCTTTTCGGCTTCGACAGCGCAGAAGTCGCCGGCAAGCCGTTTGCCGCGCTCTTCGCCATCGAGAGCCAACGCGCCGCGCAGGATTATCTGAACGGCCTTTCGGACAATGGCGTCGCCAGCGTGCTCAATGACGGGCGCGAGGTCATCGGACGCGAAGCGCAGGGCCGCTTCATTCCGCTCTTCATGACGATCGGCCGCCTGCCGGGCGATAGCGGCTTCTGCGCCGTACTGCGCGACGTGACGCAGTGGAAGCGCGCCGAGGAAGAACTGACGCAGGCGCGGTCCCACGCGGAGGTCGCCTCCTCGCAGAAGACGGACTTCCTGGCGCGCGTCAGCCACGAGATCCGCACACCGCTCAACGCCATCATCGGCTTCTCGGAACTGATGATCGACGAGAAATTCGGGCCGGTCGGCAATGACCGCTACCGCGACTATCTGCGCGACATCAACCGCTCGGGCAACCATGTCCTCGATCTCGTCAACGACCTGCTCGACATATCCAAAATCGAGGCGGGCGAGCAGGAGATGAATTACGAGGCGGTGTCGCTCAACGATACGCTCGCCGAGACGGTCGCCATGATGCAGCCGCAGGCCAACCGCGAGCGCGTCATCATCCGCTCGAGCTTCCCCTCCCGGCTGCCGGAAGTCGTGGCCGACCTGCGCAGCGTCAGGCAGATCGCGCTCAACCTCCTGTCGAACGCGGTCCGCTATACTCAGGCGGGCGGCCAGGTGATCGTCTCGACGTCCTACGAGACGAACGGCGATATCGTCATGCGCGTGCGCGACACCGGCATCGGCATGAGCCAGCCGGAGATCGAACAGGCAATGAAGCCGTTCAAGCAGGTCAATACGCTGAGGCGGCCCCGCGGCGACGGCACCGGGCTTGGCCTGCCTTTGACCAAGGCGATGGTGGAGGCAAACCGCGCCCGCTTCTCGATCTCCTCGACCCCGGGCACCGGAACGCTGGTGGAAGTCGCCTTCCCGTCCACCCGCGTCCTGGCGGATTGACAGCGTACGCCCACCGCAGCCATTTCTGCGTTCCGCCATACAAGAAAAAGGCGCCTTCGAAGGCGCCTGAGATAGATGCTGTCACAATGGGTATGGGGCGAATTCAGCCTCGGGGACCGTTCCATTGGCGGACTTATCCCCAAGTCACCCGTGACTATCGGCATCATTTGTTAACAGATACTTACCTGATGCCGAGAAATCTTACCAAACTGTTTCATCCGTGCAATCGAGGTAAATAACGCGGCAGGGAATCGTTAACCACGATGCTCATGCTCACGCCTGCAATTCAGGGATATCTTTGTAGAGCTCCAGCGCTTCGGGATTGGCGAGCGCCTCCTTGTTCTTCACCGTCCGGCCGTGGACCACGTCGCGTACGGCAAGCTCGGTGATCTTGCCCGACTTGGTCCGCGGAATGTCGCGGACGGCGACGATCTTCGCGGGCACGTGGCGGGGGCTCGCGCCCGAGCGTATCCTGGCCCGGATGCGCTGTTCGAGGTCCTTGTCGAGCGTCACGCCGTCGGCCGGCCGCACGAACAGGACGACGCGCACGTCGCCGTCCCAGTCCTGACCGATGCAGATCGCCTCCGCGATCTCCGGCATCTGCTCGACCTGGTTGTATATCTCCGCCGTGCCGATGCGTACGCCGCCGGGGTTGAGGGTCGCGTCGGAGCGGCCATGGATGATGATGCCGCCATGTTTCGTCCATTCGGCGAAGTCGCCGTGGCACCAGACATTGTCGAAGCGCTCGAAATAGGCGGCATGATATTTGGCGCCGTCCGGATCGTTCCAGAAGCCGATCGGCATAGCCGGGAAGGTGCGCGTGCAGACCAGTTCGCCCTTCTCACCGACTATGTGCCGCCCCTCCTCGTCCCAGACATCCACCGCCATGCCGAGTGCGGCCCCCTGTATCTCGCCGATCCATACCGGCTTGATCGGGACGCCGAGCACGAAGCAGGAAACGATGTCGGTGCCGCCGGAGATCGAGGCGAGGTGCACGTCCTTCTTGATGCCTTCATAGACGAAGGAAAAACTGTCCGGAGACAGCGGCGAGCCGGTCGAAGAGATCAGCCTGACGGTGGAGAGGTCGTGCGTATCGATGGGCCTGAGGCCCGATTTGTGTACCGCGTCGATGAATTTCGCCGACGTGCCGAAATAGGTCATCTTCTCGGCATCGGCGAAATCGAAGAGCACGCGCCCGTCGGGATAGAAAGGCGAGCCGTCATAGAGGAGCAGCGTCGCGCCGGAGGCGAGGCCGGTGACGAGCCAGTTCCACATCATCCAGCCGCAGGTGGTGAAATAGAAGAAGCGGTCGCCCTCGACGATACCGCAATGCAGCCGTTGCTCCTTCAAATGCTGGATGAGCGTGCCGCCGGCGGAATGGACGATGCATTTGGGGATGCCGGTCGTGCCCGAGGAATAGAGGATGTAGAGCGGATGCGAAAAGGGCAAAAGCTCGAAAGTGACCTCGGCCGGCGTGAAGCGTGAAAGTGCTGCCGTCAGCGCCTCGCCGCGCGGAACGGCCTTCGCCACCTCGTCGGCAGCGCCGAGATATTCCACGATCAGGGCCTTGCGGACGCTCGGCATCCCGGCCATCGCCGCGGCGATCTTCTCGCCGACATCGATACGCTTGCCGGCATACCAGTAGCCGTCCGGCGCGATGAAGAGCACCGGCTCGATCTGGCCGAAGCGGTCGAGCACGCCCTGCACGCCGAAATCGGGCGAGCAGGACGACCAGATGGCGCCGAGCGAGGCCGCCGCCAGCATCGCCGCCACCGCTTCGGGCATGTTGGGCATCATCCCGGCGATACGGTCGCCGGCTTTCACGCCTTCGGCATGGAAAAGCTGCTGCATCCGCGACACCAGCGCGTGGAGGTCGTCCCAGGACAGGCGGCGTTCCACCTTGTCTTCGCCGCGAAACACGATCGCGTCTTCGCCGCCTTTCTTGCGCAGCAGGTTCTCGGCGAAATTCAGCTTTGCGTCGGGGAAGAAGGTCGCGCCCGGCATCCTGTCGCCGTCGACCATGACCCGGCCACCCTTTTCGCCGACGATGCCGCATTGGTCCCATACAAGGCTCCAGAACGCTTCGCGGTCCTCGACCGACCATCGATGCAGCCGGTCGTAGTCACTGATGCCGCTCCCGCTCACCTGCGCCGCCACTTTCATGAAGGCCGTTATCGGCGACGCGGCGATCGCGGCCGGCGAGGGAGACCAAAGCGGGGTTTCGGACATGACGACCTCCAGAGGATGAATGCGCCGGTTATGCATATGGCAACCATCGAGGGCAATATGCATCCTCGACCGGTCGAGTATTGTTACATCCTGTTCGCAATCGTCATCGCCGGGCCACAATGACTTGAAATGGCATGATCGCCCCTTTAGCGCTGGTGATTGAGGGGACAAGGAACGCAATGCCGCTGATTACGGTCAGAAGGACGATATGGGTCGCGGTTCTGGCGGTGTTCGCCGCCGTGCTTCTGGCGGCCGCGCTGCCGCTGATCGCCTCCACCCAGATCGTCCGCAACAGGATCGCCCAGGAGATGGGTGCCTGGAGCGGCTACCGGGTCATTCTCGGCCAGGCGCCGGAAATCCGCGTATGGCCGAATTTCCACGCCACGCTCGCCGACGTGACGCTGGCGGAATGGGGAACCGACGGGCGCTCGCCGGTGATCCGCGCGGAGCGGGTCGAGATCGACCTTTCGGCGATTGCCGCGCTGCGCGGCGAAGTTTCCTTTTCGCGTGTGCGGCTCTTCCGGCCGAAACTTTACGTACAGCGCCGCTCGGACGATTTTTATCTGCCGCCCATGCCGAGCGGCGGACGTATCGCCCGCTCGATCCAACTCACGCGCGCCGCCGTCAAGGCAAATCCAGCCAGCCCCGATCCGGCCGCGCTTGCGACCGATCCGTTCGGCACGATCGAATTCACCGACGGACGCATCGTCACCATCGAGGGCGGCAAGGAATCGGATCTCATCACCGGCATCGCGGGGAATGTAAGTTGGGCGGCGCTGAACCGGGCCGCATCCCTCAGCGCGACCGGCATCTGGCGCGGCGAGAACGTGGCCCTCACGCTGGCTTCCGGCCAGCCGCTGATCCTGTTCGCCGGCGGCAACGCACCGGTCAGCCTCGGCATGAAATCCGCACCGCTGACGGTTTCCTTCGACGGCACCGCGAACATTTCCGAAGGCGCCTTTGTCGACGGCACGGTGAAGTTCTCCTCGCCGTCGCTGCGTCGCATGCTGGAATGGTCGCGGGCGGATATGGCGGCCAGGGCGTCGATCGGGTCGATCTCGGTCAGCAGCAAGGTAAGCGGCAACGCGCAGCGCCTGAAGTTCGACCATGCCGAAATCACGCTCGACGGCAATCCAGGCATCGGCGCGCTCGACGTTTCGCTTGGAGGCGCCATCCCCGGCATAGCGGGCACGCTCGCCTTCGACAGCATCGACCTGCATTCCTTTCTCGCGGCTTTCACGCCGCTCGCCTCACTGGACGACAGGAAGCCGGGGCCGCCTGCTGGAACCGGGCTCGTCCGGGGAACCAATGTCGACCTCAGGCTGTCGGCGGTGAAGGCGACGGCCGGCCCCGTGACGCTCGCCAACGTAGCCGCGACGGCTCAGGTGAAGCAGGGGCTTTCCGTGTTCGACGTGTCGGATGCATCGGCTTTCGGCGGCGACGTGCAGGCCGGGGTGCGCATCGACCGCAAGCCGGACGGCAACCATGTCGAGTTGCGCCTCCACGCGACCGATATCGACGGCGCCCAGATATCCAAGGTGTTCGGACTCACCAGATTGTTCCCGCAGGCCACCGGAAGCGCTTCGCTGATGCTGAAGGGGGTGGGCCGGGACTGGGAGACGGTGCTGGATACCGGCGAGGGGCAGATATCGGCGAGCTTCGGCGCCGGCAAAGTCCCCGGCATCGACCTTGCCGGCTTCATCAAGCGCGCCAAGAGCGCGGGGTTCTTTCCGCTGAGCGCCGTGGGAAAGGGTACGCTTACCCTCGACAAGTTCGACCTCAAGGCGACCATGACGGGAGGGGTGGCGACGCTTGACAAGGCCGAGGCGAAGAGCGGCGACCAGATCATTTCGCTCACCGGACTGGTGCCCTTCGTCGATCACGGCCTGGCGTTGTCGGGGACGATCTATCCCGCGCCGAAGCCGGCGCCCGCCAGCAAGGATGCCGCCAAGCCGGCCGTGGACCCCGCCCAACCTGCGGCTCCGGCAGCCGACACGCGGCCGACCGCGGCGTTCTTCGTCGGCGGTTCGTGGAGCGCGCCCTATATCTCGCCGATCTATCCCTCGATGATGCCGGAATAGAGGCATTTCGACTCATCGCTTCGGGTGCGTCCTTCGAGGCTCGCTTCGCTCGCACCTCAGGATGAGGGAGGCAGGCGCAAACGGCCCTCACGGTGGGGTGCGAGTCCGCGGGACGAGCTTCGAATCACGCACTTACGCGCGCCGCGCGGCCTGCTCGTCCTGTTTGCGTTCTTTCCGCGCGACAAGCGTCGAATCGCTGCCATCCGCAAGAGCGATCCACTTCGTTCAATGGGGCGTCGGAAGGCCGGAAACGCCTGGCTTGCGCGGGCGGGCGCGGCGCCCGAATTCGAGCGCGATATGGACCAGGACGGCGGCGAAGACGATGGCGCCGCCGATCAGCGTTCGCTCGGACGGTTCCTCGCCATGGACCAGCCAGACCCAGATGGGACCGAGGATGGGCTCGAACGTGCCGAGAAGGGCTGCGAGCGCCGCAGGGATGAGCCGCGCCCCGGAGGCGAAGAATGCGAGGCCGAGGCCGAGATTGAGCGCGCCGAAGGCGAAGAGGAAGCCCATATCCGCTGCGCCGACGGCAAAGGTTCCCGCCTGCGTCGCAGCCAGCAATCCCGCGATGATCGTGCCAAGGCAAACGGCGGGCGTCATCCGCACATGCGCGTAGCGTCGCGTCAGAACGGTGGCGACGGCGAGCGCGACGGCGATTACCAGCGCAAGGCCGTCGCCGATCGGCGAAATCCCCCCTTCGAGCGAATCCGACACCATGACGACGATGCCGAAGATAACGGCTGCAATTGCCAGCCAAGTCGCCCCGCCGACCGGTTCGCGAAAGGCCAACCATCCCAAGAGGGCCGCAATCAGGGGCGCGCCGGCCTGCATCAGGAGGATATTCGCCACGGTCGTGTAGCCGAGTGCGACGATGAAAGCCGTGGACGAAGTGGCGAAGCACAGCGCCACCACGATGCCCGGAGCGCCCATCTCGCGAAACAGCGACAGGCTGCGGCGCGGCCCGTCGCGCCACAACATGAAGGCGGCCAGAAGCGCGATCGCCCATATCGAGCGCCAGAACACCACAGTCCAATGGTCCGGCGTCTCGATGAAGCGCGCGATGGTACCGCCGAGGCTCCACAGAAGGGCTGAAAGGAAAACAAGGACGACACCGAGACGCTCCTCGCGCGCCGCCGGGCGCCCGGCGGGCACGGCCGAAACAGACATAGGCAAAGGCATGCCATGCTCGTCCATGGGCGCACCATCCGATTGTTTCCATCCGAATGATACATCGCAAAGCGACAGGGTATCGTCGTTTTCGGTTGGTCCATCTATCCGATGCAGTCTGCCGGGAAAACCGGATATTTTCGGGAACGCGGCCTACTGGAAATCGAACGCGGACAGGCCCGTCACCATCTCGTCAAGGCCGAGCGGACGGGTCACGGGCGGCTCGGCGCGGGCAAGACAGCCGGCGCGCTCGCACAGCCGGCAGGCCGGGCCGACGGGGGTCGCGGTTACGGCGCCCTGCCCGCCCTTTGCTCCTCCGCCAGGCAGCGCCGCGCCATAGACGATCTCGTCGCGAAAACCTATGTCGCAGCCGAGCAGGAGCGCGGTCCGGCGCGGCCGCTCGGTGAAGGAGCCCTGCGGCCCTTCCAGCGTACGGGCGATGCAGAGGAATTCCGCGCCGTCCGGCATCTCCACCGCCTCGACCAAAACCTGCCCCGGCTGCGCGAAGGCGGCATGAACCGGCAGCTTCGGGCACTCGCCGCCGAAGCGGCTTTGCGGAAAGCCCTGCGCGCCGGCCCGCCGGAACCGGTTTCCGGCATGGTCGATTTCCAGCATGAAGAACGGCACGCCCGCCGCGCCCTGCCTCTGCAGCATGGTGAACCGGTTCGCCGCCTGTTCGAAGGAAACGCCGAAGCGCGAGCGCAACACGTCCAGATCGTAGCGTGCGCGCTGCGCTGCGGCGAGAAACGGCCGGTAAGGCATCATCAGCGCATGCACGGCGTAGCGGCCAAGCTCGAAGCGGGCGAGCCGCCGCGCTTCGTCGGAGGAAAGCTTCAGCGCCTCGATCTGGGCCGCCAGCACCACGCTCATGCGGATCAGGCAGGCCTCCATGGCGATCTCGCGCAACTGGTCGAAGACGGAGAGCCGCTTGGAAATGAAGAGGCGCTGCGTGTGGCGGTCGTAGCGGCGGCGCCAGTTGGGCATGGTGGCGACCGGCAGCACCCTCACCGCGATGCCGTGCTCGCGCTTCAGCCACGCCTTCAATGCGCCCCCCAGATCGTCGCCCGGATCGAGCAGGGCGGTGAAGGCTTCCGCCTCCTCCTCGATCGCGGGGAAATGATTGGGCCGCCGCTCGAACACCTCCCTCACCTCGTCGATCGGCAGCCGCGCCGCCGACAGCGCCGTCGCCTTGCCCTCGCGGACGAGAAGTTCGGAGAGATCGGAGAGACGCGCCGCCTGCTCGCGATAGGCGCGGAACAGCTTGACGATTGCGGCCGCCGCATTCGGGGCAGCCTCGGCCACCTCCACGAGTTCCTGATCGCCGGGCAATTCGCCGGCCAAAAGCGGGTCGGCGAAGGCCTCTTTCAGCGCTGCGATCGAAGCGCCCGCCTGTGCCTGCAAATCCTCGGGCTCCACATGGTAGGCAGAGGCGAGCTTCAGGATGAGTTGCACCGTCAGCGGGCGCTGGTTACGCTCGATGAGATTGAGGTAGGACGGCGAAATGCCCAGCCCCTCGGCCATCGCGGTCTGCGTCAGGCCGAGCGAATTGCGGATACGGCGGATGCGCGGTCCCGCGAAGATCTTTGGGTCGGCCATCTTCAGCCTTTGACACGATTATTACAAAACGATTGGCGCTTGGCCTGCGCAAGTCATTTACAGATTTTACAGCATTACAGACCGGGCGCGTAAAAATCCATACAGCGTTTCCTGATTTTTTTGGGAATTTCAGCCAATTTTCTCGACTGTTTTGCGCTGCAGTGTAAATCAAGTCACAGGCATTTCCCCGAGACGGCGCCCTCTTAACTGGGCGCGAATGAAAAGGCAGGAGAGAAAATGACTGATTTTTACAATCTTGTTCCGTCCGCGCCCGAGGGCCGCTTTGATCACGCCGAGCGCTCCTATTCGCCGGAGGACGTCGAACGCCTGCGCGGTTCCGTCCGCATTCGCAATACGCTCGCCGAAGAAGGCGCCAACCGGTTGTGGAAGCTCATCCACGAGGAGGATTTCATCAACGCGCTCGGCGCGGTGACCGGCAACCAGGCCATGCAGCAGGTGCGCGCGGGCCTCAAGGCGATCTATCTGTCGGGCTGGCAGGTCGCGGCCGACGCCAACACGGCTTCGGCGATGTATCCGGACCAGTCGCTCTATCCGGCCAATGCCGCCCCGGAACTCGTCCGCCGCATCAACCGCACCCTACAGCGTGCCGACCAGATCGAGGTTTCGGAGGGCAAGGGCCTGTCGGTCGAGACGTGGTTCGCGCCGATCGTGGCCGACGCGGAAGCAGGCTTCGGCGGCCCGCTCAACGCCTTCGAGATCATGAAGGCCTTCATCGAAGCCGGTGCGGCGGGGGTTCATTTCGAGGATCAGCTTGCGTCGGAAAAGAAATGCGGCCATCTCGGCGGCAAGGTTCTGATCCCGACGGCGGCGCATATCCGCAACCTGACCGCCGCGCGCCTCGCGGCCGACGTGATGGGTACGCCGACGCTGGTCGTCGCGCGCACGGATGCGGAAGCAGCGAAGCTGCTCACCTCGGACATCGACGAGCGCGACCAGCCCTTCGTCGACTACGATGCCGGCCGTACACCGGAAGGATTCTTCCATATCCGCAACGGCATCGAGCCCTGCATCTCCCGCGCGGTGGCCTATGCGCCCTATGCCGACCTGATCTGGTGCGAGACCTCCAAGCCGGACCTCGAACAGGCGAGGAAATTCGCCGAGGGCGTGCGGCGGCACCATCCCGACCAGCTTCTGGCCTATAATTGCTCGCCCTCCTTCAACTGGAAGAAACACCTCGACGAGGCAACGATAGCGAAGTTCCAGCGCGAGCTTGGCGCCATGGGCTACAAGTTCCAGTTCATCACGCTGGCCGGCTTCCACCAGATCAACCACGGCATGTTCGAGCTTGCGCGGGGTTATCGCGAGCGCCAGATGGCCGCCTATTCGGAATTGCAGGAGGCCGAGTTCGCTTCCGAGGCGAACGGCTACACGGCGACCAAGCACCAGCGCGAGGTCGGGACGGGCTATTTCGACGCCGTCTCGATGGCAATCACCGGCGGCAAGTCGTCCACGACGGCGATGCACGGTTCCACCGAGCACGACCAGTTCCGGCCGGAGGAGAAGGCAGAGTTCAGGCCCGCCGCCGAATAGGAAAGAAAGTCAGGCGGCTCCCTCCGCAGGAGCGGGCCGCCTCCATCAGCTTGATACGCAAAGCGCGCGGCAGAAGTGCGAAAAGGAGAACACCGATGGGATCGATCACGCGAGTCAAGGAGCGTGCGGAAGAGCAGTCATCCGCCATGAACACCGATCAGCAGGCAGCCATCCGCATGCTGGCCAACGACCTTCATCGGCTCAATCAGTCGGTGATGAAGGCGGTCGAAGCCGGCGTTTCGGTCGAGCTCGTCCGCTCCGCCCGCCATCACGGCGGCAATGGAAACTGGGGCGACCTTCTTGTTCCCGTCGTGGTCACCCAGAGCGCGGCGTGACGGCCACCATCTCGCATAACGGCCCGGATCGCGCGAAAAATACTTGCAAAGTTGTGCAGCAAATCAAACTGTTGCGCAGCTTTGCAAAAAATCTGTTGAAAGAACTTCGATCCTTAAAGTTCAAACTTCGCGATCAACCCAATCTTAACAGTGCATCGCTACTGTCCTCAACCATACATTGAATTTATGGGTGGTGGCAGACGCGATGCCGGAAATGATTTTTGACAGGCGTCGCACTCCTGCCGCGGACGTCGTTCGCCAACCCGTTGGCCGCCTGCCCATCGGTCAGGCCGCAAATCTCTCTCTCGCGCTGATCGTCTTCTCCTCCCCGATCAGTCGCATCGTCGTGTCGCGTATCGCCGCGCAGGCGTGCATGAAAGTAGCCTGCGAACCACCGGAGCGCGCCACGGAAGCACTATTCTCGCAACGGCCCGGCCTCGTCATTCTGGATTGTGGCCCCAATCACGAGGAACTTTATCCGATTGCGACGGCCATCGTCGATCAGCGGCGCGCCTGTGTGAGCAGATTGCCGTTGCTGATCGTGCTTGCGACCAAAAGCGTCCCGGCGGATTCGCCTTTCGCCACTATCGCCGATGCGATCATCGCCAAGCCGATCACGCCGGATGCCCTGCAGCCAAAGATCGAGCAACTCGTGCGGGACGCACGCGGATAGCACGCCTTCATCCCGGCCCTTCCTTCCCGCACCCCTGCCGGCTATACTTCGCGCTGACAAGCAGCTGGTGATAAATGGTTTCTGAAAAGAAGGGTGCCCGGCCTGCCGGCCGCAGCACGCGGGTGCGCACGCCGGCTTTCGTGAAAAACGAACGCGGGGTCCGCAACTGGAAGGAAGCGCGCGGATGGCTCGAATGGCGGGGCATCGAGGACATCGAATGCATCACGCCCGACCAAGCCGGCGTCGCACGCGGCAAGATGATGCCGACCAAGAAATTCACCTCCAACACGTCGCTGGCGCTGCCTTCGGCCGTGTTCATGGCGACGATCTCCGGGCGATATCCTGAAGACGGCAACGGTTTCACCTATCCGGAAGACGACGGCGATCTGAAGCTGATGCCGGACCTCTCGACGCTGTGCGTGGTGCCGTGGGAGGATGATCCGACTGCACAGGTGATTTGCGACCTTGTGCATCAGGACGGGCGCAGCGTGGAATTTGCGCCGCGCAACGTGCTGAAGAAGGTGGTGGCCGCCTACAAGGCACTGGGCTACCGGCCGGTCGTCGCGCCGGAAATAGAATTCTATCTGGTGCGCAAGAATCCCGACCCGGACTATCCGCTCGTCCCGCCGGTCGGCCGCTCCGGGCGTCCCATCGGCGGCGGTCAGGGTTATTCGATCGCCGGCGTCAACGAATTCGACGAGCTGATCGACGACATCTATCATTTCTGCGAGGGCCAGGGGCTGGAGATCGACACTCTGATCCATGAGGAAGGCGCGGGCCAGCTCGAGATCAACCTTCGCCACGGCGATCCGGTGGCGCTCGCCGATCAGGTCTTCATGTTCAAGCGTACCATCCGCGAGGCGGCGCTGAAGCACGACACCTACGCGACCTTCATGGCAAAGCCTATCCAGGGGCAGCCGGGCTCGGCCATGCATATCCATCAGTCGGTCATCGACATCCCGACCGGCGAGAACATCTTCACGGCGGAGGATGGCGGAGAGTCGGACGCGTTCCGCCATTTCATCGGCGGCATGCAGCATCACGTGCCAAGCGCGCTCGTCATGTTCGCGCCTTACGTGAACTCCTACCGGCGCCTGACGCAGGGCGCTTCGGCCCCCGTCAACACGAAATGGGGATACGACAACCGCACCACCGCCTTCCGGGTGCCGCGCTCCGAGCCGGCCGGGCGGCGCATAGAAAACCGCATCCCGTCTTCCGACGCCAATCCCTATCTGGCGCTTGCCGCCTCGCTCGCCTGCGGGCTTATCGGCATGCAGAGGAAAGAGTTGCCCGACCAGCCCGTCGGCATCGCGGCCAATGAAGATGAGATCGAGTTGCCGCGCGGCCTTTTAGAAGCGGTGGAACTGTTCGAGCAGGACAAGGCACTGACGGAACTTCTCGGCTTGTCCTTCGCTTCCACCTTCGCCGCGATCAAGCGGACGGAGTTCGAGACCTTCATGGAAGTCATCAGCCCGTGGGAGCGGGAGTTTTTGCTGTTGAATGTGTGAAACGGCGGCAATCGGCAGTCGGCAATCGGCAATCGGGAGAGAGTTTAATCCTCAGCCAAGCTGCCCGATCATTGCGGCTTATCGCCGACTGCCGATTGCCGATTGCCGATTGCCCGTTTCGTGACTTCCTCCTCCCCCATCTCCCCCGGCATCTCCTGGTACGATGAGACAGCCGGCGAACGTCCGGAATATCCGTCGCTCGACGGTGATCGCCGCGCCGATGTCGTCATTGTCGGGGGCGGCTTCACCGGTCTTTCGGCGGCCGCGCATCTAGCCAAAACAGGGGTCGACGTGGCGCTTGTCGAGGCGCATCGGGTCGGCGACGGCGCATCCGGCCGCAATGGCGGCCAACTCGGCACCGGCCAGCGCGCCTGGGCGGAGGAACTGGAAGCCGAACTCGGCTTTACCCGCGCCAAGGCGCTGTTCGACCTTGCCGAAGAGGCCAAGGCGCATCTGCTCGACTTCGCGGCGGTGAACCATATCGACATCGACTATCTGCCGGGGCAGATGTCGGTGGCGCACAAGAAGCGCCATGTGAAGAGCTATGAGGCCCACGCCGCGATCATGCGCGAGCGCTTCGGCTACGAGCACATCACCTTCATGGACGCGGGCGAGACTGCGGAGCGGCTTGGCTCGCCCGTCTATTTCGGCGGCGTGCGCGACACGGGCACCGGCCACATCCACCCGATGAAGCTTGCCATCGGCACCGCGCGCGTTGCGACCGGCGCCGGTGCGCATCTTTTCGAGAAGACGCGCGCCACCGGCATTTCGTCGGCCGGCGGAAAGGTGCGCGTCACGACGGAGGAAGGTACCATCACCGCCGACAAGGCGCTGATCGCTGTCAACGCCTATGGCGGCAATCTGGAGCCGGTAAGTGCTGCGCATGTCATGCCGATCGGCTCGTTCATCGGCGCGACGGTGCCGCTTGGCCAGGACAGTCCGGTGCTGCCGGGCTTCGAGGCGGTCGACGATTCACGCTTCGTGGTGCGCTATTTCCGCCGGCTAAAGGACGGACGGTTCCTCTTCGGCGGGCGCGAGATCTATTCGACCGCCGAGCCCGCCGGCATCAAGAACGCCATCCGCAGGCAAATCGCCGAAATCTATCCGGCCCTCAAGGATATCGAGATCACGCATGCCTGGGGCGGCTATGTCGGCATCACCATGCCGCGCAGGCCCTTCGTGCGCGAGGTCATGCCCAATGTCATCTCGGCCGGCGGCTATTCCGGTCACGGCGTCATGCTGTCGAATTTCACCGGCAAGCTCTACGCCGAGATGGTGGCCGGCAACCGCGATAGGCTGAAGCTTTTGGAAGAACTGAAGATACCGCCCTTCCCAGGCGGCAAGGCCTTGCGCGCACCGCTCCTCTTCCTCGCGCTCAATTGGTACGCGCTCAGGGACAGAATCTAGCAGTTCCGGCAAACGCGGCGAAACGTTCAAGAAGGAGCCTTTGGCCTGCAAGCAAATTCTCCCAGACGCCGATTTTTCGGAATGATTTTGCTACGGCTCGCCATATTCTTCTGACATGTTCCGCAGCCAATCCATCCAGCAGGAACCCCGCCATGAAATGGTTCACAACGTTCGTCGCCGCCACTGCATTCGGTCTGTTTGCCGCCCTTCCCGTACAGGCCGCCTCGCTTGCCAAGATCAAGGAAGCCGGCGTTTTCCGCATCGGCACGGAAGGCACCTACGCGCCCTTTACCTATCATGATTCTTCCAACAAGCTGGTCGGCTTCGACGTCGAGATCGGCGAGGCGATTGCCGAGAAGCTCGGCGTCAAGGCGCAATTTCTCGAAGGCAAGTGGGACGGGCTGATCGCAGGCCTCGACGGCGACCGCTATGACGCCGTCATCAATCAGGTCGGCATCACGGAAGCGCGCAAGAAGAAATACGACTTCTCCGATCCTTATATCGCGTCGAAGGCGGTGCTGGTCGTGCGCGGCGACAATTCGGAAATCCACGGCTTCGCCGACCTCAAGGGCAAGAAATCGGCGCAGACGCTGACCTCGAACTTCGGCAAGCTGGCGGAACAGAGCGGCGCCGAACTGGTCGGCACCGAGGGCTTCGACCAGTCGATCCAGCTCGTGCTCAACGGCCGCGCCGACGCCACCATCAACGACAGCCTGTCGTTCCTCGACTTCAAGAAGCACAAGCCCGACGCCAATGTGAAGATCGTCGCGCAGGAGGCAAACGCCGACCATTCCGGGGTCATCATCGCCAAGGGCGAGCCCGAGCTTCTGGCCGCGATCAACAAAGCGCTCGCCGACATCAAGGCCGACGGCACCTACCAGAAGATCGCCGACAAATATTTCGGGCAGGACGTCTCCAAGTAGACGAATCTCTCCGACATTGACCGCCGCACGGAACGGCCGCAAGGTCGCCCGTGCGGCTTTTTCCTGTCATCGTGCTTTTCCTTGAGGAGCGCATATGCTGTCCGATTGGCTCCAATTCATGCCCCATTGGCTCCAATTGATGATCGAATCGCTCGGCCCGCTTCTGTGGGCTGCGATCAAATTCACGGCCCCGCTGACGCTGCTTTCCTTCGCCCTCGGCCTCGCCCTCGGGCTCGTCGTGGCGCTGATCCGCCTGTTCGGGCCACGGCCGCTGGTGCCGGTCGTGCGCTTCTATGTCTGGATCATCCGGGGCACGCCGCTTCTGGTACAGCTTTTCCTGATTTTCTACGGCCTGCCCTCGGTCGGCATCGTGCTCGACGCATTCCCGGCGGCGCTGATCGGCTTCACGCTCAATGTCGGCGCCTATACGTCGGAGATCATCCGGGCGGTGATCGCGTCGGTGCCGCGCGGCCAATGGGAGGCGGCCTATTCGATCGGGATGACATGGCGGCAGGCCATGCAGCGCACCATCCTGCCGCAGGCCGCGCGCGTGGCCGTGCCACCGCTTTCCAACACCTTCATCTCGCTGGTCAAGGACACCTCGCTTGCCGCCGCGATCACCGTGCCGGAGCTTTTCCAGGCGGCGCAGCGCATCGTCGCCACCACCTACGAGCCGCTGATCCTCTATATCGAGGCCGCACTCATCTATCTGGCGATGAGTTCGGTGCTTTCCTCGATGCAAACGAAGCTGGAAGCCCGGCTCGGCCGCTATGGCGGCTATATCGAGGCGCGCTCATGATCGAGCTCACCAAAATCGAGAAGCGCTTCGGCGACCTTCTGGTGCTGAAAGGCATCACGCAGGATTTCCGCGAGGGCGGCGTGACGGCGCTGATCGGCCCGTCGGGCGGTGGCAAAAGCACTCTTCTGCGCTGCATCAATCTACTGGAGATCCCTACATCCGGGATGGTGCGCATCGGCGAGGACGCCATCGAATTCCATCCCGGCGGCAAGGCCTCGACGGCTGCGATCCAGAAACTGCGCCGCCAGACCGGCATGATCTTCCAGAATTTCCAGCTCTTCCCGCATCGCACCGCGCTCGAAAACGTCATGGAAGGGCTCATTGTGGTTCTGCGCTGGCCAAAGGAGAAGGCACGCGAACGCGCGCAGGAACTGCTCGACAAGGTCGGCATGCGCGAGAAGGCCGATGCCTGGCCGGCCAACCTTTCCGGCGGCCAGCAACAGCGCGTCGCCATCGCCCGGGCGCTGGCGCCCTCGCCGCGCGTGCTTTTGTGCGACGAGCCGACCTCGGCACTCGACCCGGAGCTTGCCGAAGAGGTGGTGGAAGTGCTCAGCCAACTTGCCCGCGAAGGGACGACCATGGTGATGGCGACGCATGATCTGCGGCTGGCCTCAAGCGTCGCCGACGAGGTGGTGTTCCTAGACCAGGGCGAGGTGGTCGAGACCGGCCCGGCGCGCGAACTCTTCGACAATCCGCAGCGCCAGCGCACGCAGCGCTTCATCGCCTCGCTCAGGCAGGAGCAAGCCGCCCAGGCCGGATAATGCCGGCGAGATCAGATGCAGCGGCCGCCATCGACTTCAAGCGCGACGCCGGTGATGAACTCCGCCTCGCTGGAGGCAAGCCAGAGCGCGGCGTTGGCGATGTCGAGCGGCGTCGACAGCCGGCCGAGCGGGATGGATGCGCGGAAGAGCGCCCGCTTCTCGGGCGTATCCTCGCCCATGAACTGCGCCAGCATGCCGGTCTCGCCGGCGACGGGGCAGAGGCAGTTGACGCGGATATTCTTCGGCGCAAGCTCGACCGCCATCGATTTCGTCGCGGTGATCGTCCAGCCCTTGGAGGCGTTGTACCATGTCAGCCCCGGCCGTGGCCTCAAGCCCGCCGTGGAAGCGGTGGTGATGATGGAACCGCCGCCGTTCCTCTCCATGACCGGGACGACCGCCAGCGCGGCGAGGTAGATAGCCTTCATGTTGACGGCGGTGATCGTGTCGAAGGTCTTCTCGTCGACCTTCAGCATATCGCCGTTGCGGTGCGTGTAGCCGGCATTGTTGACCATGATGTCGAGGCGGCCGAAGCGGTCGGTCGCCAGCTTGACCATGGCGTCGACGTCGGCGCGGTTGGAAACGTCGGTCTTGCAAGCGACGGCCGCCGCTCCGATCTCGCCGGCGACACGCTCGGCGCCCGGGCCGTTCAGATCGGCCACGACCACCTTCGCGCCCTCCTCGGCAAAGCGCTTCGCCATGCC
>JAKDNM010000183.1 GCA_030456445.1 Hyphomicrobiales bacterium | reverse complement strand
CGAAGGAACCTGGCGATCCCGGCAGGGCTCGAACCTGCGACACCCGGCTTAGAAGGCCGGTGCTCTATCCAGCTGAGCTACGGGACCGCTTGTTGAGTGCCGAACCTCCGGTCAGGCGTCAGCCGTGCTCAATGCGTCCACGGCGTCTTGCGGTCATAGCGGAAATTGTCGGAGTAGGAAATCTGCCGGCGTTTCGTCTCGTTGGGCAGTTCGACCCGGAAGGGAATGCCGTTTCGTTCCGCATAGGTGACGGCTTCTTCGCGCGTGTCGAATTTCAGCCTGATCTGGCTCTTCATATCACCGGAGGTCGTATAGCCCATGAGGGGATCGATCTTGCGCGGCTTCTCGGGGTCGAATTCGAGCAGCCAGTAGCCGGTCTTGGCCTTTCCCGACTGCATGGCGGTCCGGGCGGGACTGTAAATGCGCGCAGACATCTTTTCCTCGTTCAATCCGTTGGTCGGAGCGGCAGGATTCGAACCTGCGACCCTCTGGTCCCAAACCAGATGCGCTACCAGACTGCGCTACGCTCCGGGCAGATGCTTCTCTAGATTCCCTCGCACGCGGAAGCAAGCCATAGCGAACGGAAACCGGTGACAGGTCGAAGCCGATACTCAACTCACCCCCTTTGGAACGTTCTCCGGCGGCACGGTGGCCTTTACCTTCTGCCGGTGGAAGATGAAGAGGCCGGCCAGCACGATGATCGCCGAGCCCACCCAGATGCGGCTCTCCGGCACGTCGCCGAAGATGAAGTAGCCGAGCAGCGCCCCCCATATCAGCATCGTGTATTGCAGCGGCGCCAGCGTGGAGGCGGGCGCGAGCTTCAGCGAACGCGTGATCATCAGATGAGCCGCACAGGAGACGACGCCGAGCAGCAGAAGCTGGAGCAGCTCCGCGACCGAAGGCGTCTTCCACGCGCCGATGGTCAGGACGGCGCCGAGAACGAGGCCGCCGATCGTCTGCCAGGTGACAAGCGTCGCGTCGCTCGTCCCGCGCAGGAGGCGGCTGAGGATAAGCGAGATCGCAAAGGCGAGGCTGCCGACGATCGCATAGACGGAGGCGAGCGACAGGGCCGAGGTCGATGGCCTGAGCATGATCAGAACGCCGCAGAAGCCTATGGTGATCGCCATCCAGCGCCGCCAGCCGACGTTTTCGCCCAGGAAGAAATGGGAAAGCGCGGCGACATAGATCGGCGCGGCCATGTAGAAGCTCATGACGTCGGCAAGCGGCAGATAGACCACCGCGGCATAAAAGCAGGCTGTATCCACCGTCGTGAGGACGGCGCGCAGGAAGACGAGGCCCGGACTGGCGATCCTGAATACGGTTCCCTTCTCCTGGCGCATCAGCATCGGCGTCAGTACCAGGAAGAAGCCGGCCGAGCGGACGAGCACGACCTGCCCGACCGAAAAGGTCGCCACGAGCCATTTCCCCAGCGCGTCGTTCAGAGCGAACATGAAGTCGCCGAACAGCATCAGGACGATGCCCGCGACGACCATCCCCTCGACCCCGCCCAAGCCGGGAATTGGGACACTTGCCCTTTGCAACCGTGCCACTTCGGTTTTCCTGAAACGTCAAGGCCCGCCGCTTGCCATCCAGGCTTGCATCCGGCCGGCCTCCAAAGGCATCAACGAGGAAATCCATGCGTCGAGGAGGTCCAGCGGCGACGCAACCGTTGGGCCTGCACCAAAGAGGCGTTCCTGACCCCTAGCGGTTTGTTTCCAACATTTGCATCCCATTCGTATCGGCCGCGAGGGCAAATGTTGGAAACAAAAGAACCACTAGCAAGCTTATGATTCTAGTGGAATTTTCGAATTTGACATTCGATTTCCGAGGCTGACATCACGCTTGTATCGAACGTCGAATTCATTCCACTCGCGGCGACATGCCACGCAAAGGTGACTGGAGCGTCGCGGCTTGTCTCTGTATAGCCGTGGGCAGGCATAAAACGACACCATTCGGAAAAAGCGATGGCGGTGGACATAGGCTATGCGAGCGCGGTGGGCGCGGGCGCGCTGTCGTTCCTGTCGCCCTGCGTGCTGCCGCTCGTGCCGCCTTATCTGTGTTACATGGCTGGCGTGACGGTCGAGGATTTTCGCGGCCCCGATGGCGAAACCGCCGCCGTGCGGGCGGTGCGCCTGCCTTTGCTGGCAGCCTCGGTCGCCTTCGTGCTCGGCTTTTCCACCGTCTTCGTGGCGCTCGGCGCGGGCGCCTCTACCATCGGCACGCTTTTGAGGCACTGGCAGCAGCCGCTTGCGATCGTGGCCGGCATCCTCATCATCCTGATGGGGTTGAATTTCCTCGGTGTTATCCGCATTCCGCTGCTTTCCCGCGAGGCACGGTTCCAGGCGAAAGGACGGCCGGCGAACGTCGCGGCGGCCTATCTGATGGGGCTCGCCTTCGCCTTCGGCTGGACGCCTTGCATCGGTCCGGTGCTCGGACCTATCCTGACCCTTGCAGGCGGTCGGGAAACAGTGTCGCAAGGCGCACTTCTTCTGGCCGCCTATTCGCTCGGTCTCGGTGTGCCGTTCCTGCTGGCGGCGTTTTTCTCCGGCGCGTTCATGCGCTTTCTCGGCCGCTTCCGCATGCATCTCGGCCGGGTGGAGAAGGTGATCGGCGGTTTGCTGGTGATCGCAGGCGTCGCCTTCATGACCGGCGGTGTCCAGTTCGTGTCCTATTGGCTTCTCGAAGCGTTTCCGGTGCTTGGCCGGCTCGGCTGACCTCTGGCTTTCGGCAGGTCTCGGGCTTTGTGCCGCGTTGAAGCGGTGTTAAGAGACGCGCCACAAAATAGGTTTTCACGCGAGCTTCCCATCCATGAACGCACGAACCTGTCTTTCCGTGATCCTTGCCGCCGGCGAAGGCACGCGCATGAAGAGTGCGCTGCCCAAGGTGCTGCATCCGGTCGGCGGCCTGCCGATGGTCGCCCATGTCGTGCGCGCCGCCCTCGCGGCAGGCGCGGGTGACGTGGCCCTCATCGTCGGCAACGGGGCAGAAGCGGTCGGCGGCGCGGCCAAGGCTCATGCGTCCGGCGCCGAATCCTTCGTACAGACCGAGCGCCGTGGCACCGCGCATGCCGCGCTTTCTGCCCGCGAGGCGATGGCCAGGGGCTATGACGATATCGTCTTTTTGTGCGGCGACGCGCCGCTGATCGCGCCGGAGGCGATTGACGGGCTTCGCAAGGAGTTGACGGGCGGCGCCGATGTTGCCGTGCTCGGCTTCCGGCCGCCCGATCCGACCGGCTATGGGCGCCTGATCGAGCGGGATGGCGTGCTCCTTGCCATCCGCGAAGAAAAGGACTGCACGGATGAAGAGCGAAAGAACGGCTTCTGCAACTCAGGTGTCATCGCGGTGGCGGGCGCCTGCGCGCTGCCGTTGCTCGATACGGTCGGTAACAGCAACGCAAAGGGGGAGTTCTACCTGACCGACATTGTGGAGATCGCACATGCGCGCGGCCTTTCCACTCACGCGATCGAAGGAACCTATGAAAACGCGCTGGGCATCAACAACCGGGTGGAACTGGCGGCCGCCGAAGCGATGTGGCAGGCAAGGAAACGCCGCCAGATGATGCTGGCCGGCGTGACGCTGATCGCGCCGGAGACGGTCTTCTTCTCTTGGGATACGGCGATTGCCGCCGATACGGTCGTGGAACCCAATGTCTGGTTCGGCCCTGGCGTGACCGTGGCGGAGGGCGTGCGCATTCATTCCTTCTCGCATTTCGAAAAGGCGGTGATCGGCGCAGGCAGCGAGATCGGACCCTTCGCGCGGCTCAGGCCGGGGGCCGACCTTCGCAAGGGCGTCAAGGTCGGCAATTTCTGCGAAGTCAAGAAATCGGTGGTCGAGGACGGCGCCAAGATCAACCACCTGAGCTATGTCGGCGACGCCACGATCGGCGCGAAGGCCAATCTCGGGGCGGGAACGATCACCTGCAATTATGACGGTTTCAGCAAGTTCCATACCGAGATCGGGGCTGGAGCCTTCATCGGCTCCAATTCGTCGCTCGTCGCGCCCGTCACGATCGGGGCGGACGCCTATGTCGCTTCGGGCAGCGTCATCACCGAGGACGTGCCCGATGGCGGGCTCGCCTTCGGCCGCGCCCGCCAGTCCACCAAGGAGGGCAGGGGGCTCGAATTGCGCGCCCGTCTCGCCGCCGCGAAGAAAAAGTAAATGGCTGAAGAACGAACACCCAAAAGATGAATGCCTAAAAATGAACGATTGTAGTAACCCGACCTCAATCGACGGGTGATATGTTCGGTTTTTCGTGTCGGCCTGCATGGGTCGGCGCTGAGATGCACTGAAACCATATTTGAATTCCGCTGCACGCCTAAACGCGGCAAGAGGCGGCAGAACAAGGGGCTTTCAGCCATGTGCGGTATTGTCGGGATCGTCGGGCAGACGCCGGTGGCGCCGCTCATTGTCGATGCGCTGAAAAGGCTGGAATATCGCGGCTATGATTCCGCCGGCGTGGCGACCGTCGAGCATGGCCAGCTCTCCCGCCGCCGTGCGGAGGGAAAACTCGTCAATCTGGAGCGCCGGCTCGAGGCGGAACCGCTGTCGGGCACGATCGGTATCGGCCACACGCGCTGGGCGACCCACGGCGTTCCCAACGAGACCAACGCGCACCCGCATTTCTCCGACCAGGTGGCGATCGTCCATAACGGCATCATCGAGAATTTCGCCGAGTTGCGCGACGAACTGAGGAGCGACGGCTATGTCTTCCAGTCGCAAACCGACACGGAGGTGGTGGCGCACCTGATCTCGCGTGGACTGCGCGGTGGCGAGAAGCCGATCGAGGCCGCCCACAACGCGCTGAAGCGCCTGCAGGGCGCATTCGCGCTGGCGATCATGTTCAAGGGCGAAGAGGACCTGATCATCGGCGCGCGCAACGGCCCGCCGCTCGCGGTCGGCCACGGGCAGGGCGAGATGTATCTCGGCTCCGACGCCATCGCGCTGGCGCC
>JAKDNM010000056.1 GCA_030456445.1 Hyphomicrobiales bacterium | reverse complement strand
GACGCGCCGGAGGCCGAATATACGAGGATGCTGTTGGAAGCGGTCCCCGACATCTAAGGTGGCGTAATCACCATTCCGTTGCACGGAGCCGCCACGTGGATGTCCCAAATGAAACCTTGTCATGCTTGGCCGGCCTGCCTGTTCTTATAGACATTTGCCCGCACCGTATTTGAGTCATTCCTCAAGGTTTGGATACATGCAGGTCACTGACCATAATTATGAGAATCTGGTTCAATGATTTCAGATCGTGTATGGTCGAGGTGGAGTTTCGCAGCTTCAGCCACGAACTACCCGGAGACGACCAAGGCCGACACCGACCTGTCCGAACTCCTCGCAAAGCACGATCAGGCGGGTTACTGCACGATGTCGCTGAAACCATTCTGCAGCTGATCGAGGAGACCGACGGCGGGCGCGTGTCGCCGAGCCACACGAGCGTGCCGAGCGGCGCTCTTCGAACAGAACGACAAAATGGCAACCCCCACGCCACTACATAATGGTCAAGGCCTTCGCACAGATCGACAGGGAGGAAATTGATCCCATCCTCAGCATCATCACAAAAGCTGCCTGATCTTGAACCGCAGGCTATCTCGGAATCTACACCACTTTGACGGGCGTGACCTCTGCGAGGTCCCTACGCCGGCGGCCGAAAGGCAACCTGATCTCCGCGCAGCGCGGCGCGGCCGTTCTCAAAAATGTGGGCTACCTCGTCGAGCACTCCCAGCCGTGAGCCACCGCCCACGTGCGGCGTAAGCACTACATTGGCGAGCGCGGCGAAGCGGTCGCCCCCTTCGCGAGGCTCTGTGGCATGAACATCCAGCCCGGCACCGGCTATGCGCCCGGCAATTAGCGCGTCGTGCAGCGCGTCCTCATCGATAAGCCTGCCCCGGCTGGTGTTGATCAGGGAGGCGGTAGGTTTCATCCGCGCAAGTTGCGCGGCTCCAATCAGGCCGCGCGTTTCCGGCCGATCGGTAGCATGGATGGAAATGAAATCGGATTCACGGAGAAGATGGTCCATGGAGCTAAAAGACGTGTGCAAATCGCGCTCGCGAGACGGCGGCAGCTGATTGCGGCTGGTGTAGATGACCCGCATCCCGAAGGCTTGGGCGAGGCGCAGCACCATTGTGCCGACCTCCCCGAGACCGACGATGCCGAGTGTTGCTCCATGCAACCCGGTGACGCCTGCGAGGCCGGACCAGTTGTACGACACCGCATCCATCGGTCGCAGCATCGCACGATCGAAACAGCCTTGTCTGACAGACCGGTCTGCGGCAACAAGCCGCTTGGATAGCGCAAGCATCAGCAGGAGCGCGTGCTCGGCCGTATACCGCAGCGTTCGGCGGGGAATGCAGGAAACCTGCACACCGTGATGCGCCGCCGCGGTCAAGTCGATCATGTCGGAACGCTCGCCCAACCGCTGCACCAACTTCAGCCGTGGACATTGTCCGAGCAATGCCGCGTCGACTTCGCCCCGCCGGAACACGACGATGGACGCCAGGCGCAGCAACTCCAGGCGCTCCTCGCTGTCCTGGGGGGCCAGAAAAACGCTCGCCCCATCCTCCACTCGCAACCCGTGCGCCATTGCCCGGATTACGGCGAGATCGGCGATCTCGGGGCGGAAATAGTCCTGCACCCAATCTTCAGGAACCGCGGTGGATCCCGCCATTGCGAAGCGCGCGAGCCTGACGACGATGTCGTCGTCCAGGAACACGATGTGAGGAGTTTCGTCAGGCGATCCGTCCGGCCGCATTGGTGTGGCGCCGTCGCTCATAGTGACGCGCCTCCGTCGATCATGATCAATTGGCCTGTGATGAAGCTCGCCCGCGGGCATCCGATATAGAGCGCCATGTTGGCGATGTCACGCGGCTGGCAAAAGCGTCCGAGCGGGATCGCGTCCATCCGCCTCCGACGTGATCCCTCGTCGGGATATGCCGCATTTAGCAATGCCGTCTCCGTCGAGACCGGGGCGATGGCGTTGACGGTGATATGGTCGGGAGCCAATTCCTTGGCGATGCTTCGGGTCGCATGCCCGAGTGCCGCCTTGCTCGATCCGTAGAGAAGACGCCCCGGCAGTGGTCGTTGAGCCGTCATCGACGAGATATTGATAATGCTGCCGGCGCGGTGCGGGCGCATTAGCGCCGCCGCCGCGCGACTGCCGAAGATCGCACCGAGCAGGTTCACGTCCAATATCTGGTGGAACATCTCGACATCGATTTCTGAAAGTCCGGCTGTCTGGACGATACCCGCATTGTTGACCCAGAGCGACAGCCGCGTACCTTCCCTCGCGAGTCGCTCGGCCGTGTGATCGACATCCGCGCGGTTGGAGACGTCGCATCGGATAAACTCAATTCTGCATCGCTCCGACAACGGCAGCGATGCATAGGATTCATCGGCGAAGTCACAGTCCAGATCGAGAACCCGAACCTCTGCGCCATTGGTGGCGGCCAGTGCGGCGATGCCCGCTCCTATGCCGCGTCCTCCCCCGGTAACGACGACCAACGTTTCACTCAGTTCGGGGTAGAGTATCATGCGCAAACCTCCGGGCAGACGCCAGCAGCGGCCGGACAAATCCGCGATCGCCGCAGGCTTGTTCTACAGAGTGCGAGAGGCGGTCGATGCCGGGCGGGCGCCTGACGCCCGCCCGGCAATTCGCCGCTACCGCATCATGGTCATCTTCCAGGCGTTGACGAGCCGAGCCCTGTTCTTCAGCAGGAATTCCGGGTCGACCTGCATCGGATTGACCTCTTCCAGCGCCGGCAGCAGATTGGGCTTTGGGGCCCCTTTGCGAGCGCTCCAGAATCCGCTATTGACAAGGAGCTTCTGAACGCCCTCGCCAAGGCAGTGGTCAATGTATAGCGCGGCCGCTTCGGGATGCGCGGCGCCCTTCAACAGCATATGGTTGACTGTGAAGACGCTCGTTCCTTCGGTAGGCCACACCAGTTTGATGTGGGCGCCTTTGGCGAGGCTGACAGCGGAACGGAACGAATTGGTGATGCCGATCTTCTTCTTGCCCGAAATCACCGCGTCTTCGGAATCGCCCACGGCCTGTGCGATGAAGAGATCGTTGTCCCTCATGTCCTGTATGAAGCTATCGCCGTATTTCTGCTGGAACACAGCCAAGAGCAGCACCGCCGTTCCCGCATATTCGGGGCTCGGGAACGCCACTTGGCCCTTCCATTTTGGATCGCGCAGATCGTCATAGCTCTTGGGTGCCTCGTCGTCACTGACGAGGTCAGTGTTGTAGACGAGCGGAGCGCCGCCGACACAGAAGGCGACGGTGTCGCTCTTGGTGTCGTGCCATTGATCGGCGTAGTTCTCGCCCTCCGGAGTCGTGTATTTCACGATGAGGTCACGATCGACCATGTCGTGCAATACGTCGATCGCCAGTTGGGCCATGCTATCGGGCAGCACTTGCCCGGCGCGCAGCCCCACCTCGAACTTCGCCTGAAGCGACTCCTGGCCGGAACGGAACATCTCGTTGGGGATACCGTATCTCTCGGTGAAGGAGTTTGCCATCGCCTGCATGGGGCCGCTGGGCAGGCTCTCCCACGGTACGACCTTGCCTTCGGCCTTCGCCGCGGAGACCAGTGCATCACCGGACAAAATGTCGTCGGCCGCAAAGGCTAACTTGCTGCCCAAGCCGAGGGCTGCGCCCGCGGCGCCCATGGTTTGAAGGAACTGGCGGCGGTCGACGCCTGCCGATGAAAGCTGTTCTAGAGATTTCTGCCACTTCTGGGTCATTGTCATAGTTCATTTTCCTCCGGTTGCTGCGGACGGCCCGGTCGTCGGTCAGTGCTTGGGTGCTTCCGCAATGCTGAGCATGACGCTTCCACGCCTGGGCCCAGTTTTTGTTTTGTCGCCTGACCGTTTCTAGCTTCGCCATCTCCTCCCCAGCACTCCGGCCAGGATGTAGGCTGTGCCGGCAAGAGCTGTGAGCAGCGTCGCGAGGGCGGCGGCAAATTCAAGATTGCCTTCCTCCCAGAAGTCAAAAACGCCGACCATTGCCATGCGAATCGTGCCGGTCGAAAGGAAGACAGCAGACAGCACTTCGCGCAGGGCGAAGACGGTGACAACCATTCCGGCGGCGAGGACCACGGGCCACAGCAGTGGAAAGATGACAGTGCGGAAGATGCACCAGCTACTGGCGCCGCAGCTGGCGGCGGCCTCGCGCAGATCGACACTGATCTGACCAAGTCCGGCGGCAATAGAGTCAGTCGCGATCGGCACAAACCGCGCGCTATAGGTCGCGACGAGAATCCAGATTGTGCCGTAGAAGGCGAAGGGCGGCTTGATGTAGGCAAAGAGCGCGCCGATGGTGAAGGCGATCGGAGGCACCGCAATACCGATATAGGCGATCATCCTGATTGTGCCGCTGACGATCCCACGGTGGGAATTCTCGTAGAGAGCGTAGAGCAGGGCCAGGGTAGTCACGACCACAACTGTTGCCACCGTCACCGTGATGGTCGTCTGCGCCATGTTGGCAGTGCCGGAACTGTCAAACAGGATGAACTGGTAGTTGTGGAGGCCCAGTCCGTCACTGATCCCCCGCGACCAGCTGTTGGTGAAGGAGATGAATACCACGGCCGCGAGCGGTAGGATGCTCACCAGAAGCGCCGCCACCCAGACCACCAGAAACAGCATTGCCTGCAGGGGCTTGGACATATGCCGACGTCGCATCTGCTTGCCCTTGCCGCCGACAACGCGGAATCGCACGCTTCTCCGTAGCAGATAGATCTTTCCGGCCGTAGCGAGCAGGCCGACCAGGATGAATGGGATCGACAGCGCGGCCGCCATCGTAAAATCGGGCGGATATGAGCGGATCAGCGAGAATACGAGAGTCGAAAGAACATAGATCCTGTTGGGTACGCCAAGCGCCGCTGGAATGCCGAAGGAGGCGAACGACAGAAGAAAAGTGAGCAAAGCGGCGGCGGCGAGCGCTGCGGTGATCAATGGGATGTGGACGCGCAACAGCGTTGCCCAGCGGTTTGCCCCGCATGCCTCCGAAGCCTCCTCGAGATCGGTACCGAGATTCTCCAACGCTGGTTCCACCAGGATGAACACCTGCGGCACCATGAAAAGCCCGGTGATGAGGACCATGCCCGTCATCGAATAGAGTGGAAAAAGGGTGTGGCCGCCCAAGGCCCAGGTCAAATAACCTGCCTGGGGATCGAGCAAGAATGTGTAGGCGATCGCGTAGATGAACTCCGAAACCACGAATCCTACGAAGATGATGACACGGGCCGGTCTGATGTAGGGGACGTCGCCGCGTGAAAATATCCAGGCGAGGAAGGTGCCGATAACTAGCGCCATTACCGTCGAGCCGAGCGCATAGATCAAAGTATTGCGGAAGACACGCAGATAGGGACCAGCCACAACGTAATTTGTGTCCAGGTCGAGCACGCCGAGCATCAGTTGTAGGAGCGGATAAAGAACCAGTCCTACAATGAGAGCCAGCGGGATCGCCCAGGCGACACTCCGCAGGACCGGGCTGCCCAATGTGGACCGTAGACCAACCCTCAAGGCAACCGTCGGCTTGGTGTTTGTCTGTTGCACGGTCATCTGCATCTTCCTAGCAGCCGGGAATTAGCTGGCATTTTGCCGGGTCGATGGCGAGAGTGACGGGCATGCGGCGCGAAAATCGACTCTCTAGCGGAAGATGCGCCTTCAGGTGAACGTCGTTGACTTTGACCATGCATATGGCGGCGATGTCGCCCTGCTCTATACGCACGATCTCCCCATCGGTGATCAGCGCCGCCTTGTTGGTGACCGCTGCCGCGCTTGTGCCGCGCGGCAGCACGTCGATCGCCGAAGGAGAAACGAGAAGCGAGCTCTCGGCGTCGACGGGAATGTCGCTGCACAGATCGCATTCGCCCAGCGCGGTCTTGACGCGCAGCCGCCCATCAATTCGACGGACCTCTGACGCGGGCACCACTGAGGAACGGCTCACGAACCTCGCCACGAAGCTGTTGGCGGGATGATCGAAAAGCTCAGCCGGTGGGCTGTTCTGCTGGATCTTCCCGGCGTTCATCACCACGACGTTGTCCGAGAGGAACGCGGCCTCGCTCTGGTCGTGCGTCACATAAACCATGGTCACGCCTGTCTGCTCGTATAGGGCGCGGATCTCCTCACGCATCTGGTCTCGCAGGCGGGCGTCGAGATTTGCAAGCGGCTCGTCGAGCAGAAGGACGCTCGGATCATATGCCAGCGCACGGCCGAGGGCGACGCGTTGCTGCTGTCCTCCTGAAAGCTCTCCAGGATAGCGTTTGCCCAGATGCGACAGTTCCAGCATCTTGAGCATCTTATCGACGCGCCCTGCGATGCGTGCCTTGTCCCAGTTGCGCGCTCGCAACCCGTAGGCGATGTTCTGCATGACGGTCATGTGGGGCCACAAAGCGTAAGACTGGAACACCATGCCAAAGTTTCGCTTGGACGGTTCGACGATGATCCGGCCGGCATCGCTGACGACTGTCTCCCCAAAGCGGAGCGTCCCACCGTTTATGCCTTCGAAGCCGGCGATACATCTGAGTGTCGTCGTCTTGCCGCAACCGCTGGGGCCAAGCAGGGTGGTGACCTTTCCACCCTCGATCGTAAGCGTCAGTCCCTCGATGGCACACGTGGGACTGCCGGGGTACTGCTTCACCACGTCGGTCAGATAGATTTCCACTCCACTCCTCCACTCTGATCCGAGCTGCTATCGCCGGACTGGCGATAGTCCGTCCCCGGTCATCCCGACTGCTTGCTGCAGTCTACCGCCACCATCAAAAGCGCTCCCCCGGCCATGGAGTGATCCGAGCTCTGCGCAGAACCTGACCAAGCTTGTCCAGACTGTCCGCCTTGTCCAGGTTTCGGACGATTTCAAAGAATTCGTCGATGGCATCCGCATCGAGTGCGCCATCTGCGCACGTGTCGAACTTTGCCCGTACCTGATCCCACGACAAAGGCTGGCGCGGATCGCCCAGCGACACTTTAACCGTCTCAGTAAGCGTGCGGCCGTCGTTCAGGCGCACGGTAACCCGCCCCATCGGGAAGGTATCGAAGCGCGAGATAGCGTCGATATCGGCTGGGAATTGAACCTCCACCCGCCGAGCGACAGCAAGCACGCGGCTGTTTGACCGCTCAGCCTCGTCAAATTGCCGCGGAGTCAGATCGCGCCCATGGACTGCTACGAGCGCCAGCAGGTAGGGCAGGCTCATCTCTGCGGAATAGCGGTCCGTTGGAACGTAGTGGTCCTCGATCGCCTGCTCGCCGATGCCCAGCGAATAGCCGGTGAACTGGCTCCTCAATTCCGCAGTCACGGAAGCGATGTCTTCCGCGACGATACCGTTCTTCTCTACGATTTGACTCATCGCATCATAGCAGCCGAGATTACCGCCCATGGTCGGTATCGGTTTCAGGAAGGCCGACATGATGCCGAAGTGCGTTCCAAGGTTCTCGGTGAGCTTTTCCGAGACCCAATTGCCGACGACTGCGTTGAGCAGGCCCTTTTTGCCCTCAAGGACCGATTTGGGGCCGCGGAAGCCGTGGGCCGCAAGTTGCGCCGACACGATGCCTTCCTGGGAGGCCTTGCCGAAATGGAAACGCTTGGTGTCTGCCTGCTCTTCCATGAATTGCATCAGGCCGCCGGCATAGCTGCCGGAAATGCCCATGGCCGACGCTGTCGTGTCGGCCGAAAGTCCCATTAGGCGACCGGTCTGCGCGGCTGCGGCGAGCACACCGCAAACGGGCTGGGCGTGGAAGCCCCTGACGCCGAGCGTGCGCTCCTTGTGGGTTTCGTGTGAAAAGCAGGCTTCCGCGATCCGGACGGAGACGTCGTAGCCCACCACAAGGGCCGCGATCGCTTCAGCACCGGTGGCGCCTTCTTCTTCCGCTACCGGAAGCGCCACCCAAACCGTTTGGCTGGGATGCAGGGGACCATAGGCGTAAAAGTCGTCGAAATCGTTGGCGTGGCCGTAGGAGCCGTTGATGAAGGCCGCCGCGCTGGCTGTGGTCGGCCGGCCGACGCCGATGGCGGAAGCTCCGCCCTTCGGATCCCCGAGCAGCGCTACTTCCCGGATCGCCGTGCTCCAGGGCATGCGGCCGCCGAGGATGGATGCCGCGACGGTGTCGGCGATCAGTTTTTTGGAATAGTCGACGACATCCGCGGGGATGTCTTCGAACTTCAATCCGGTCGCGAACTCGGCCAAGGTTTCTGCGGCATGGGTCATAGACGGCGGTTTCCTTTAATTGAGTTGAGGACGAGCCGCTCCAACCGGCTTTGCGGCGCAGGCAATCTCGTTAAGTTCTCCACTGATGCTTGCATCTCGTCACAAACTATCCCACGAACACGGAGCCTCGGTCGCGTCACGATGGTGCCAGCGGCCATCATCAGGCGGACTTCTCGCCGCTGCCGTGCACTTTGATGGTGGGTTCCACTCCTTCGGCGCCGACGACTTCCGCCCATGCCTCGAAAGCCGATTGGAAGGCTACGACGCCCGCCTCCGGCAGAACGATCTCAAGCGCCTCGAGTATCTCTTGGGGTGTCAGGCCAAGATCGAGCCCAACGCGGATGTGGGCCTGGATGTGGCCCTTGGTAGCTCGCATGGATGCCAAGCTGGTTACGAACAACAGCTCCTTGACCTTCGGGTCGAGGGTACGCTTGTCGAGATAGGCGGCGTTGACCAGATTGTTCGCGGCCTTCAGGACCGCGAAGTCGTGCTTGGCCATCATCTTGTGATAGGGAAGCACGTAGCCGCGCTTCGCCGCCATTTCGTCAATGAATTGCTGCGCCTCGTCCATACGGTTTTCCTCTCTCAGTTCCACGTTGCGAAACGGTACTGGTTTGCGACTGGCCACGCCGTATATTCATCTGGTGTCGCTTGCCTGCGGCTTTGGCGGCAGGACCGCGGGTGGCAGGTAGCGCGAATAGGAATTGGCTAGCACGATGCCTTCGGCGGCTGCGCCGAGCGCGGCAGGGTCGAGCCGGCCGATGTAGATGGGAAGCGATGACTCGACGAGCGCGACGACATCGCCCTCGGCGTCAGCCTGTTCGGTGAAAACTCGCAACTGCATGAGGCCCGCCCGCCCATCCAACGCATTGCGGAGCGCATCAACGATGGTGTCGGCAGCCACGGGCGACACAACCTTCCACCGCAGCATCAGCAGCGACGAGGCCGTCCCCCGGGCGTCGGTAACCTGACTGCCGGGATAGATCTGTATGCCCTGGAAGCGGGTGAAGCCCAGCGCCTTCGATATCATTCGCCGCGACCAGGGAGAGAAGTTCTCGCCTGAGCACGCTCGATACGCGGCACTATCGAGACGCGAGATATCGTCGAGGTCGTAAAGCGCCATGTAGCGGGGCCAGCCCTGCTGGCACACGAAACGCAAACCGGTGAAGATCCCTTCGATCGCCTGCCTTTCGGGCACATGCTCCGTGTCATACCAGGCGTTGAACTCTTCCTCCAGCGAGGGCACCGGCTCCATGGTGACCAATAGCAATCCGCAGGGTCGATCCGGTCGGGTCATTGGCGCCTTCCTTTTGCGAACGATTCCGGCCGGCTGTGTGCCCCATCGTCTGCCAGAGCCTTCAGGTCGGCGGCGATCTCCGCAGGATGCGTCAGGATCATCATGTGCATGGCATCCGGTAGAGTGACGTGTCGTGAATAGGGAATAGATGTGCTGAAGCCGCGCATCATCTCGTCCTGCGTCGAACTGTCGGCGCCACCAGCGATCGTTAGGACAGGTATGTCGAGCGTGGGTAGCCGCTCCAAATTGTCGACAACAGCCATTGCCCGCCATGCCGCAGCCCAGCGATCCAGCGGCGTACGGCCAAGCACGTCCTTGATGTAGTTGATCTCGGGACCGTTACGCGCCAACGTCTCGGCATCGAACCAGCGCGTCAGAGTGCCGGGTAGCTGTGCCGCGACCCCTTCCGTCTCCGCGAGTGTCGCGCGGTTGGCGTGCGCCTGACCGCCCTTGGCGAAGGTGGCAATGAGGCCGAGCTGGACCACGACATCCCGGTGCCGCAGCGCAACCGACTGGGCCACTGTGCCTCCCATGGAGCATCCAACTAGCGTCACCTTGCCCAGCCGCATGTGCCGGATGGCCGCGGCTACCTCGTCGGCCGCGGTGTCGATTGACTGAAGCACTCCTTGGGTGTCGACCAAACCGTGACCCTGCAGGTCGGGAACGACGACGCGGAAGTCTTCCCAAAGATGGCTCGCCACAGGCAACCAGACCCGCCAGTCTGTTCCGAAAGGGTGCAGAAGGACGATCGCCGGCGCGCCGGCAGGGCCTGCCTGAAAGACCGGAAGCGACTTCTGACCGACAACAATCCTGAGCAGTTCCGCGGACGTTGCGAGAGCTCCGACTTGTTCTGACTGGAATCGCTCCGAAGCCCATATCTGCGAGATGGCGCGTTCTACCCGAGGCATCGTCTGGCCTCGAATGCGCGAAGTGCCACAGCATCTTCCGACGACTGGCGCAGCGTATCTCCTCCCGAAGTAATGTTCTCTTGACAAGAACATTCGTTCTACCCAAGACTAAATCATCGAGAGATGGGCTTGTCAATGCCGCGTTCAACCCACTGCCCCGTGAGTGCGCGGGGCAATGGGATGCAAAGGAATCATCATGGCAGCCGAGATGCCGACGCGCATGGCTGTTCTCCGCACGACAACCCTGGCCGCCGGGGTTGACCGGGCGACAGATCGAATTGAAGCTGGAAGCATAACAGGAGGACGTATGTCGCTATATCTGAAGGCCGGCGAGACCGGTGCCGGAGAGGACCGCCACCAGCAGGTCGGGCTCGGGGGATCGATCCAGACGCACAACATCTACGGCCAGAAATGTGGTCTGATGATTGCCACGCGAGGACCGGGCTACCATTCGGCGCCGCACCAGCACCTCGCCGAGCAGCTCAACTACGTCAGCAACGGCGCGATGTGGCTGTTTATCGACGAAGACGCCTACGAATTGAAGGAAGGTGACTTCCTCCGAGTGCCGGCGATGACCCCCCATTGGGCTTGGAACAGGTCCAATGAGCCATGCACTCTGGCCGAGGCCTTCTCGGCGCCCCATTGGATCACCAGGGCGGGATCAGTTGGGCTACTGGCGGAAGGTGAAGCGGTGGGTGAGGAGCAGTCGATGAATCTGCCCGTTGACCCGGCGCTTGCGCGCCGCGTCGAGGAAAAGCACTTCGGCACCGCCGATTGATGCAAGACCGGCAAGCAGGACCTTTGGACAAGGCTGCACCGAGAACAGGAGGCGCCTGGAGTGCGGGTTCAGTACTGCCGCCGCGCCTGCGGGCCGGCGATCTTCTGGTTGATCTCGCTGACGCAGGACTGCAGCGCCTCCAGAAGCGTGCCAGTCCGGCTCTGGTCGAAGCGGGTCTCGGGAATGGTCAGGCATATGTCGCCGACCACTTGGCCGCTGCCATCGAAGATGGGTGCGGCCAAGCCGACTGCGCCGGCAATGCGCTGGCCGCGCGTAAGCGCGAAACCCTGCAGGTGTACGCGCTCCAGTTCGATCTCCAGTTCCTCGGCATTGGTGATCGAACTACTGGTCACGGGCTCCAAGCGAGTGTCGGCAAGGAATGCCTCTAATTCGGGGGGACTAAGAAAGGCGAGGATCGCCAGGCCGGAGGCGCCGGTGTGAGTGGGTATCCATTTGTTGAGATCGACGGCGTAACGCAGCGAATGATTTGATTCGACGCTCGCGGCAAAGAACATCTCATGGCGCGCGCGATCGTATAGAGCCAGGAGCGCGGTCTCGTTGCAGACATCGACCAGCCGCCGCATTGCCACCAGCGCGGCCTGCTTGATAGGCAGCTTTCGCGAGCCGAGCTGGGCCACGCGGAAGAACTCGACGCCCAGACCATAGCGCTGGCTGCCCGTCTCCTGCGCCACAAAACCCACCTCGGCAAGCTGGCCGAGTATCCTGTGGGCATTGCTCGGGGACATCTCGAGGGCAGTCGCGATTTCGCGCACGCCGACATACGGCTGGTCGGTCTCAACGAACCATACGAGCATTTCGATCGCCTTGCCGATCGGATTGCGGGAATTCGGCTTCATCTTACCAATACCACCCCTGCCTGTCCGTCCCTTTGTTTTGCTGGTCACTGAAAGCATATCTCCCGCCGAAAGTCGTGCTGTAACTGTTGCCTTCCTGACCCGAGGAAGGTCTTCTCTATCTTTCAAGCGGCGAGCCGGAATCCACGAACGCGAACCGGTCGCTTGACAGTTGGCTCGGCACACGCATAATAGAGAACATATGTTCGTTATAAGAGAACATCGGAGTAGGCAAGTGCCCATAGCGGCAGACGAGACCGAAACAGGTGAGAAACTTCTAGCCAACCTCCTGTCACCCGGAGCGGTGGATCGGGACGAAGTGGGCAAATGGCGGCTTATCGGAGGCTGTTGCGCACGTTGCGAAACCCGGATGTTTCCACGCGCGCCCATCTGCCCGTCTTGCTCGGCGGACCACGTCGTGGCGGAGCCGATGTCCCAGGAAGGCGTGCTCTATTCGTTCACGACGGTGCACGTTTCGCCGCCTCAGTGGCACAAACCGATGAGGGTCGGCTATGTCGATCTTTCAAACGGAGTGCGAGTTTTCAGCCATCTGAAGGGAGCGTTGGAGATCGGCGCAACGGTGAGGCTCGACATCGGCGAAGTTGGTTCCTCCAGCAACGGAGAGCCGCTCGCGAACTTCGTCTTCGTGGCGGAGCAAACGTGATGAGAGAAGTGACGATTATCGGTGCCGGAATGGTGCCGTTCGGCAAATTTCCTGATCGCTCGCTCGCCGATCTGGCCTGGCCAGCGGCCAAGGCTGCCATTGAGGACGCCGGCATCGATCCGCGCAAGGTCCAGGCAGCCTATTGCGGCAGCGTCTTCGGCGGGATGATGTCGGGCCAGCGTGTGCTTGCCCGCGTCGGCGTTACGGGTATTCCCATCATCAATGTCGAGAATGCTTGCTCCTCAAGCTCCTCTGCCCTGAGTCAGGCTGTCATGGCGGTACGTGCCGGCGCCTACGACATGGTTCTGGTCGTCGGGGTTGAGAAACTGACGAAGTTCGGCGGCGGGACGCTCCCGCTCGAGAAGGAAGACTGGGAAGTCGCCCAAGGGCAGGTCATGCCCGCCCTCTATGCGATGCGCGCCAAGCGCTACATGCACGATTTCGGTCTGACGGACAGGCAACTCGCGCTCGTCTCGGTCAAGAACCGCGCCAACGGTGCGCTAAACCCTGACGCCCAGATGCGTAAAGCGGTGTCTGTCGAAGAAGTGCTTGCATCTCGACCGATAGCCGATCCCTTCACTCTGCTCCAATGTTGTCCGACCGGTGACGGGGCCGCCGCGCTGGTCGTGTGCGAAGCAGGGCTCGCGCGCCAATACCGGCCAGATCCCGTGCGCGTGCTTGCCTCCGATCTCGCATCGGGCCGCTACACGCCCGGTTTCCGCGACATGACGATTCCCGAGATCACGGTACGTGGCGCCCGCGAGGCCTTCGAGGAGGCGGGTGTCGGCCCGCAGGACATCGACGTTGCAGAGTTGCACGATGCCTTTTCGATCGCGGAGCTACTTTATTACGAGGCATTCGGCTTCTGCGCGCGTGGCGAGGCCAGCGCCTTGTTGGAAAGCGGAGCCACGGCGATCAACGGCACGATCGCAGTTAACCCGTCCGGCGGTCTGTTGGCCAAGGGTCACCCAATTGGCGCAACCGGCGCCGCACAGGTGGTCGAAATCGTGCGCCAGTTGCGGGGCGAATGCGGCAAACGACAGGTGGAGGGCGCCAGGGTTGGCCTGACGCACGCCACGGGTGGCGGCATTGCCGGTTTCGACCATGGCGCCTGCTGCATCCATATATTCGCGCGCTGACCGCCATGAACGACGCCTCGTCCCCCACCGCAGCTACGTCCTCGACTGGAGACGGCAAGTTATTGCCGCTTGCCGGCATCCGGATCCTTGACATCACCCAGTTTCTTTCCGGTCCCTTCGGATCGCAGATCATGGCCGATCTCGGCGCGGAAGTGATCAAAGTTGAGTCGCCCGAGGGCGACCTGGCGCGCCATATGCCGCCCCATTTCCTGGGCGAGGACAGCGTCTATTTCCATGCCGTCAACCGTGGCAAGCGCAGCCTTATGGTGGATATGAAGACGCCCGAGGGTATCGCCGTCGTCCGGCGGCTGGCATTAGCGTCGGATGCAGTTCTGGAGAACTATCGCCCCGGCGTTCTGGCGCGTCTTGGCCTTGACGAGGCGCAGTTGCGGGCCGACAAGCCCGACCTAATCTGGTGCTCCGTCAGCGGCTTCGGCCAAGATGGCCCCTACCGCGACAAGCCGGCCTACGACATGATCGTGCAGGCGTTGTCGGGCGGCATGAGCTTGACGGGCGAACCCGGTGGCACGGCCGTGCGCTCCGGCGTGCCGATCGGCGACCTGGCCGCCGGCATGTATGCCGTTATCGGCCTGCTCAGTGCTTTGCTGCGGCGAAATGCCTGCGGCTTGGGGGCCAGCATCGACATTTCGATGCTCGACTGCCAGGTCGCCATGCTAACTTACCAGGCGGCCTATCACCTGTTCTCCGGCGACGTACCCGGTCTGCAAGGAACCGGCCACGATTCGATCGCCACCTATCGCGGTTTTAAATGCGCCAGTGGAACGCAACTGGTTATCACGGCCAATACAGAACGCATGTGGAAGAGCTTGTGCAAGGCGCTCGGCGCGCCAGATCTGGCGGATGACCCGCTCTTCAAGACCAGCAGGGAACGCCACGTCAACAGGCGCGAGCTCTACGATCTGCTCGAGTCCCTGTTCCTGACACGGACGGCAGAGGAATGGCTTCCACTACTGGACGCCGAGAGCGTGCCGGTAGCACGGGTGAATACGCTCGACAAGGTCATGACCGATCCGCAGGTCGTCCACCGCGGAATGGTGGGCTCGGTGACGAACTCGGAAGGTGAGACCGTGCGCGTCATCGGGAATCCCTTGCGCATAGACAGCCAACCTGACACGGAATCGAGACGTTCGCCCGCCCTTGGCGCCGACAGCCGCGCCATCCTGCGCGATGTCCTTGGTCTGGACGAAGGCGAGATATACGCGCTGGCAGAACGCAACGTCATAGCGCCCTCATCGAAAGGCGCGAAGAAGGCTTGAGGCCGCCACGACGGCGCCCGTCGCCGATCGTCCGACCGATCAGATCGAAGCAAGTCGCATAGGAGGACCGGAATGCTGAAGCTGTCCAAGGTCGAAATTATCAAAGTGAACATCCCCCGCAACGGTAGCTTTGAGATCTCGCGAGGGTCGTTCCGGACCGCCTCACGCGTGCTTGTACGGGCAACGCTGCAAGACGGCAGCGTGGGATATGGAGAATGCTCGCCTCTCGTCGGCACCAGCGATCACGGTGCCGTGGCGATATGGTCCGAAGAGACCCAATCCTCCTGCTACACGATGATCGAGGAGCAAATAGCTCCGGCGCTGATTGGCGCCGATGTGACCAATATGGCCGCGGTTCACGCCACCATGGCCACGACAACCTTGATGAACCCGATGGCTAAGGCGGGCATTGACATCGCGTTGCACGACGCGCTCGGCAAAGCGCTGGGGATGCCGGTTCATTCGCTGCTGGGCGGCGCTTACCGCGACAAAATTCCCCTCGCCCAGTCGGTGGGCGTGCGTACCGACGACGAGGTGCTGGCCGGCGCCAAGAAGATCGTTGACGATGGCTTCCAGGTGATCAAGCTGAAGGGTGGTCGAGATATCAATGCCGACGTGAAGCGTATCGAGCTGATCCGCAAGGCGGTCGGCGACTTCCCGATTAGGCTCGACGCTAATGCCGGCTACCCGGCCTACGACCAGATCATCCTCGGCCTCATGCGCGCCCAGGATCTTGGCTTGAATGAGCTCGAGCAGCCGCTTGGTCGGTTCGACCTGCGTGGAATGAGCCGCATCGCGCGCGAGTTGCATACGCCGCTGCTCGCCGACGAATCCGTTTTCTATGCCCACGACGCCGCCAACTGCATCGCCATGGAAGCCTGCGACGTCATCAACATCAAGGTTCAGAAGGCGGGCGGACTGTTCCCGGCGATCCGCATCGACCATGTCGCCCAGGGTTCCAAGGTCGGCGTGCTCGTCGGCGCTGTGCAGGAGAGCGGCATCGGAACGTCCGCCTCGCTGCACCTCGCGTCGGCGTGCAAGACGATGAGCTGTGCATCGGACTGCCGCACGCATCTGGTGCTGGAAAACACGCTGCTTAGGTCGACCTTGAAGGTCGCCGATGGCTTCGCGGATGTCCCACAGGGGCCCGGTCTCGGCATCGAGGTGGATGAGGACGCCATCGCCAAGTATGCGTCAGGCAGCTGGAAGAGCGTCGGGCCGGACGCCTGACAACCGGCTGGGCGGACGCGGCAAATCCGCACCCGCCGGCCGCGCAGATCGATGGAGGGGACAATGCCCTGGATTGAAGTCGGCGCGGGCGCGCTGCATTTCGACAGGTGGGGCGATGTCTCACTTCCGCCGGTGCTGCTCCTCCATGAGCTTGGCGGCTCCGCACTGAGCTGGCAATGCCTGCAAGAGAGCTTCCACGACCGTTGCCTCTATGGCCTGGAACTGCGTGGCGCCGGTCTTTCGGAGAAAATTCCCGGGCCGTTCACAGTCAAAGATCTCGCCGTTGATGCCGCCGAGTTCATGCAGGCGGCCCGGCCCAATGAAGAGTGGGATGTGTTTGGCGTCGCGCTCGGCGGTTTCGTCGCGATTGCCGTGGCGGCAAACGAACCGAAAGTGGTGCGAAGTGTCTGCGCCTGCGAGGTGGTAATCGATCTCGGAAATAAGGCAAAAAAATACATTCTGCAGCGGGCGGAGACAGTATCAAGGGAAGGAATGCGGTCGTCGCTCATGCCGAGCCTGCGCAACTCCTTTCCGGAGGGTACCCCGATGCCCGGCGACGCCTTCAGGCAGCAATATTTCCTGCACTGGCGCAGCCACGATCCCGAAGCGTATGCGGAGCTGTCTAGAGCCCTGGCCGCTTGTGACCCGTCGCAGATTGACCTGGCGGCCATCAGCGCACCAACGCTCGTGCTTTTTGGCGCGCTCGACTTCCTCTGGCGCCCGCAAGAAGCAGAGGCCGTGGCCCGAAAACTTGGTGACGGACACTTCGCCCTCCTTCCGAATGCCGGTCACCTGCCGCACATCCAGAACCCAGCGGCCTTCGCAGCAGCAGTGCGAGCGTTCTGGAAGGACGGGACTGCATAGAGTGTCCGGGGCGGCGACCGGGGGCGGCCCGTCTCAGGCGGGCACCTGATGGGGCAGGCCAACCTACCACCGCCGCAGCCGCTCTTGGTGCGGTAATGGGCTTTTCGGTCGTGTCGGGAGGCCTTGGTCCAGTTACGATTGCTCAACTGCTCCTTGACGGTAAAAAGCGTCGGTCACATATCTTTCTGGTGTCCGACGTCAGCACCCTCACCGCCATCGTCAACGGCCATAAACAGAGCCAGATCGATGACCTGCTGCCCTGGAACTATCCCGACAAGGTGTGAGCGCGACACCGCTTACAGTCGACCGGACGTGTCGCGGCATAGATCTTCAGGTGGCTGCCCGGCGCAATCATGTCACGGTCCGCACTGCACGGATCGCCTGGGACAGATCGCCCTCGTCGGTACCCGGAGCCATCCGGATGACAATGTCGCCGATGATGATCTCGATGAACGCATCCGGACGCTTCTTGCGCTGCACCGGCTCTTCGACCACGAGGGCCGCGAACGCCGGTACCGATGCGACGCTCTCCGGCAGCACCAATCGGCCATCAGCATGGTCATGCCTCACCCGATCGCGGGCCTCCCCACCCTCTTCTCATCCGAACTTCAATCACGGGCGTGTGCCTATGACGACGGCACGCCCCATCCCAGAAAGATTCACCATGACATCCCTCGAACAACTCTCCCTTGGTTCTGATCATCCCCCGGTTCGGAAACGAACGCGGCCAATACGCGATGGGCGAAAGGATTTCGCTCGGAAGTTTGCTTCGGCAGTGGAACATCTGCCGATCGAAACGATCATCCCTTATGCCAACAATCCCCGCGCGCATGGGTGTCACCCTCGAGTCCATTGTCGCACTTGCAAATAACGCAATGGACTTTCAACCTGCTTATGAGGTGGATTCGATAAGTGCGATTTTCATATCGCATGCGACAGGGCCGCTCGAAGCCCACAACGGGGTCCATCACATGCGCGCCGTTGCTATGCTCAGGATACACTAGTGCACTGCCCAAGGAGGCAATTTCTTGAAGGAAGGCTCCGTATCACGCAAGACCGTTATAGTGACTGGCGCTAGCCGCGGGATCGGAGCGGCGACAGCATTGCTCGCGGCCGAGGCGGGCTACGATCTGTTCATGGTCTACAACCGCGGCTGCGATGCAGTTGAAACGATCGCCGTGGAGGCACGACGCAGCGGCGCGACCGTGACAGTCTGTCAGACCGACATCGCCTCCGACATCGGCATCGCCGAGCTTTTCCGAGTCTTCGACGCTAGTTTTGATACACTGTACGGGCTGGTCAATAACGCCGGAATCACCGGGCCGATGACGACACTGTCAGGTCTCGCGCGTCCCGATCTCGAACGGGTCTTCGCCATCAACGTCTTCGCCTCCTTCATGATCGCCAAAGGCGCCATGGAGCGCATGGCGCCGAGCGCCGCACGTGACGGCGCGGCCATCGTCAACGTGTCCTCGCGCGCCGCGCAGCTAGGCGGCGCCAACGAATGGCTGCATTACGCCGCGACTAAAGGGGCGATCGATACGTTCACTGTCGGCCTCGCGCGCGAGGCTGCGCCTGCCGGCATCCGAGTCAACGCGGTAAGCCCGGGCCTCATCGAAACGGAAATTCATGCCGCCAGTGGAGATCCAGGTAGGCTCGCACGCTTGGCTCACACCGTGCCGATGGGGCGCAGCGGTACGGCCGCCGAAGTTGCCGAGACGATCCTCTGGCTGCTGTCGGGAACCGCGCCCTACGTCTCGGGCGCGAATGTTGTGATCTCAGGCGCGCGGTGAATGCGAGGACCAACACCCTCACATCCCGTCCATTCCTTTCAGCTTGTCAGCGCCGCAGCCCAGTTGCTGTGACAGGTTGCGTGCTGCCGCCAGTATATGACCTGCCAGTAAAACCCTTATCTTCTCATCGAAGCGATGCTTGGGAACGGCCAGGCTCAAAGATGCGACGATGTTTTCACGAAAATCGTACACCGGAGCGGCGATGCCGCATGATTCCAGCTCGTTTTCCTGATCGTTGATGGCGTAGCCGCGCTCACGACAAAGTCGAATGTCGGCCGCCAGGGCCTCTGCATCAGTTTTGGTGTATTCGGTCATGCGCTTCAATTCGAGCGACGGCTCGTTGAGAGGTATTTGCAAATAGGCCAGGAATATCTTGCCGAGAGCGGTTGTGTGGGCCGGCGCGGTCTTGCCCGGCCAAGCGTAATGGACGATCGCCTGTGGCCCTATGACCTGATCGACGATGACTGCCTCGCGACCGTTCCACAGGGCCAGCAACGCCGTTTCCCCCGTCTTGATGGCCAGATCCGCCAGCACCGGCTTGCCGGCCCGCATGATGTCGAGTCCGCCCAGCAACGGCATCACAAGCGCCACCAATCCGATGCCCAGGCGCACCCGTCTATTTTCCTGATCACGCTGGACGAACTGATAAGCCTCGAGCGTGGAGAGCAGTCGTGAGACGGTGCTCTTATGAAGCCCGGTGCGCCGCGCGAGCTCGTTGACGCCGATCGATCCGCCGGTAGGTGGCAGTTCAATCAGAACCCAAATGGCATGATTGACGGAGGCAATCCCAGGAAAACTATTTTTTTTCGCCGCGGGCTCTCCTGCAAGAACCTGATTCTTCAACGTTATCTTCCTTCTGCCGCGGGCTCTTGCAAAAAAAAGAACAGCCCTGCTTGACACTCCCTGCATGTTTAGCTCAACATTTGCGTAGGTCGCAACACTGTTGCGCTATCGTCAACAAATAGTTTGCGCGAAATACTCTTTCGCCAATATGACGGTGGCGTAACGCGGCGAACCTGACAGTCGATTCTGCTCGATCGTTGAGGATGCCGAGGGATGGACTTATTTCTTCAGGTGCTGGTGAACGGCTTCGCTGTCGGAGGCACATACGCACTTGGAGCGGTCGGGATTTCGCTTGTCTTTGGTGTCCTCAACATCATCAATTTCGGTCAGGGTGCGACCTATACCGTAGCTGCCTATGTCGGCATGCTCTTGATGATGCTGACCGGCGCAAATGTCTTGGTGGCCTTTGTCGGGGGCGTCGCCGCCGCCTTCATCGTCGGCTACATCACTGAACGCATCGCGGTGCGCCCGTTGCGCAACCAGCCCCTGCAGATGTCGCTTATCACCACCATGGGTTTTGGCCTGATCGCCGAGAACCTGGTTCAATTCATTTTCGGGCCGCAGACGCAGCCCCTATCGGCGGATCTGTCTTCCAGCGTCTATTCCATCGGTCCGGTGACCATAACGAATTGGGAAATCGTCACCCTTGCGGTCGTCGTCTTGGCAACCGGGACGCTTCACTTCGTGCTCAGCCGTACCAGCTTTGGCTCCGCCGTGCGCGCGGTGGCCGAGGATCGGCGGGCAGCGGTCCTCCTGGGAATCGATGTCAACCGGTTGATCATCGTGACCTTTTGCATCGCAGCGGCCATGGGCGGTGTCGCGGGCGTGTTGGGTGCGGCGCTTTATAATGCCATTTACCCGACGATGGGCTCGCTCAGCCTGACCAAGGCGTTCGCCGCTTCGGTTCTGGGAGGGATGGAGCAGGTTGGGGGAGCCATCGTCGGCGGTCTTATTCTTGGCGTGGCGGAGTCTGCCACCGCCGTCTATATTTCGTCGGCCTGGCGCGATGCCATCGCCTTCGCCCTTCTGGTCGGCGTTCTTGTCGCCATGCCTACGGGCCTCCTCGGACGCCGCGATCTGGACAAGGTCGAGCGCACCAATCTGAGTGTCTTTCCCCTTCCTCCGGTGCCCCGTCTTGACCTGCGCCGCATGTCGATCTGGCTGCCTGTGCTTATCGCTTTGCTGCTGCCACTGGTCATCAACGACAATTACTACATGCGCATTCTGACGATCATGCTGATGTCGGGGATGATCGCGCTTAGCCTCAACCTGGTCGCGGGCTTCGCCGGATTGTTCTCACTGGGTCATGCCGCTTTCTATGGATTCGGCGCCTACGCCAGCGCCATCTTGTCAACACAACTCGGACTGCCGGTATGGCTTAGTATCACCGGATCGATCTTGCTGACCGGCGCGTTCGGCGTCGTATTCGCTTGGCCAATCATGCGTCTTCGCGGACACTACGTGACGATGGCGACCTTCGGACTTTCGGGTCTGTCGTGGATGATCATGCTCAATTGGATCGATCTTACGCGCGGACCGATGGGCATTCGGGCCATCCCGGCGCCGGAATTTTTCGGCGAGACCTTCGGCGCGACAGGTTTCTACTATTTGATCCTGGCGTTTCTGCTGATTTCCACGGGAATTGTGTTGGCCTTGCTCAACTCACCTTTCGGTCGAGCGATCAGGGCTATGCGCGACGACGAACTCGGGGTCGCAAGTGTGGGCCAAGATACGCGCGTCCTCAAGATGCAGGTCTTCGCTCTGTCCGCCGCGATCGCCGGGGGCGCCGGAGCGTTCTGGGCGCATTATGTCAGCTACATCAGCCCGGACAGCTTCACGCCTATAGTCTCCATCAGCTTTCTTGCCATGGTCGTTTTCGGCGGGCTCGGCAGCGTTCCGGGAGCGATCTTCGGTGGCGCCGCCTTGGCCGCATTGCCAGAGATCCTGCGCTTCGCGTCGGAGTACAGGCTGGCTATCTATGGTCTCATCCTCATTCTGGTCGTCCTCTACCGGCCGCAGGGCCTTCTGGGCATGCGCCACATCGCGCCTGATGCGCGGATACGCAAGGGCCAGCCCGCGAGCAACAAGGCGCGGGAGGAGGCGGCATGACGCGGCAGTTGCTCGAAGTCTCACAACTGCACCGCGCCTTCGGGGGGCTGGTCGCTGTTTCCGAACTCAGCTTTCACGTCACGGACGGGGAGGTTGTCAGCATCATCGGGCCGAACGGAGCCGGCAAGACCACCGCCTTCAATCTTATTACGGGCGTCTATCCGCCAACTGGCGGCAGCATTCACTTCCGCGGCTCGCAAGTGAGTGGCATGGCCCTGCACAAGGTTACGGACCTGGGCATCGGACGCACCTTCCAGAACCTGCGCATTTTTCCGAACCTGACTGTGCGCGACAATGTACTGGTCGGCATGACGCGGAAAAACAAGGCGTCGATGCTGACCGCCTGCCTGCGTCTTCCCGCGTTCGGGCGCGAGGAGGCGCGGCTCAACGCGGAGGCGGATCGGCTTATCGACCTGTTGGAGTTGCGACAGGTCGAGAGCCAACTCGCGCGCAATCTGCCCTATGGCAACCAGCGGCGCGTCGAGATCGCCCGCGCGCTGGCGTCGGACCCCGCGCTTTTGCTGCTCGACGAACCGGCCGCTGGAATGAATCCGGCCGAGATCGAAGAGCTTAACAACCTGATCCGTCGCCTGCGCGACGAATTTGGAAAGACCATTCTGATTGTCGAACATCACATGAGCCTCGTGATGGAGATATCGGATCGCATCATCGTCATGGACCAGGGCCGCAAGATCGCCGAGGGAACGCCGTCCGAGGTGCGTGAAAGTCCGCTGGTCGTTCGCGCCTATCTGGGCGCCGGGATGGTTTAGCCATGTTGCTGTCAGCTCAGGACCTGCATGTCTCATACGGCCCGATCCAGGCGATTACCGGCATCTCGGTTGCCATTGAGCCTGGGCAGATCGTTGCGGTGGTAGGGGCCAATGGCGCGGGAAAGACGACGCTCGTGCGTACGCTCTCGGGCGAGTTGTCCCCCACCAAGGGCGATATAGCATTCAAGGGTCGGTCGATCGTGGGAACGCCGGCCTACAAATTGGCACGACAGGGCATCGTGCAATGCCCCGAAGGCAGGCGCATCTTTTCCAGCCTGTCGGTCTTGGAAAATCTCCGCCTCGGCGCCTACGGCCGCGGACAGACCGCCGCTGTCGGCCAGACGATGGAGCGCGTGTTCGAAATCTTTCCCCGGCTGGCGGAACGCCGGCGGCAGTTCGCGGGCACGTTGTCCGGCGGCGAGCAGCAGATGCTGGCGATCGGGCGCGCCATGATGGCCACACCTGAGGTCCTGCTTTTGGATGAACCCTCGCTCGGACTGGCGCCAATACTTGTCCAGACGATGTTTGAAGCCATTCAGGAAATCAATCGGTCCGGCACGGCAGTCCTGCTCGTCGAACA
>JAKDNM010000055.1 GCA_030456445.1 Hyphomicrobiales bacterium | reverse complement strand
CTCGGTGCGATCAACTTCATCACCACCATCTTCAACATGCGCGCGCCCGGCATGACGCTGCACAAGATGCCGCTCTTCGCCTGGTCGGTTCTGGTGACGGCCTTTCTGCTGCTTCTGTCGCTCCCGGTCTTGGCCGGCGCGATCACGATGCTGCTGACCGACCGCAATTTCGGCACGTCGTTCTTCGCGCCGGATGCCGGCGGTGACCCGATCCTGTTCCAGCACCTGTTCTGGTTCTTCGGCCACCCCGAGGTCTACATCCTCATCCTGCCGGGCTTCGGCATGATCTCGCATATCGTCTCGACCTTCTCGAAGAAGCCGATTTTCGGCTATCTCGGCATGGTCTATGCGATGGTCGCGATCGGCGCGGTCGGTTTCGTCGTGTGGGCGCACCACATGTACACGACCGGCATCTCGCTCGACACGCAGCGCTATTTCGTCTTCGCGACGATGGTCATCGCGGTGCCGACGGGCGTCAAGGTGTTCTCGTGGATCGCCACCATGTGGGGCGGGTCGATCGAATTCAGGACCCCGATGCTGTGGGCGATCGGCTTCATCTTCCTGTTCACCGTCGGCGGCGTGACAGGCGTCCAGCTTGCCAATGCCGGCCTCGACCGGTCCATGCAGGATACCTATTACGTGGTGGCGCACTTCCATTACGTGCTGTCGCTTGGCGCCATCTTCGCCATCTTCGCCGGCTGGTACTACTGGTTCCCGAAGATGACCGGCTACATGTACAATTCCTTCATCGCCAGGCTGCATTTCTGGATCACGTTCATCAGTGTGAACATCATCTTCTTCCCGATGCACTTCCTCGGCCTTGCCGGCATGCCGCGTCGCTACATCGACTATCCGGACGCGTTTGCCGGCTGGAACAGGATCGAATCCTACGGGTCGTACCTGGCTGGCTTCGGCGTCCTTGTCTTCCTGTTCGGCGTCTTCGAGGCCTTCTCCAAGAAGCGCATCGCCGGCGCCAATCCGTGGGGAGTGGGGGCGACGACGCTTGAATGGCAGTTGCCCTCGCCGCCGCCCTTCCATCAGTGGGAACAACTCCCGCGGATCAAGTAGGAACGGCCCGACCGAAAAGAAGCCGCCGGCCCGACCGGCGGTTTCACTAATGAGAGTGAACTGGAACCGGAATGGCGCTCGTAGAGCCAACCCATAACGAGGAAGTCCAGCTTTCGGAAGCGACCGCAGGTGATTACCTGGAGCTTCTGAAACCGCGCGTGATGTCGCTCGTCGTGTTCACCGCCTTCGTCGGCATGGTCGCGGCGCCCATCCTGCCGCACCCATTCCTGGCTGTCGTGGCGATCCTGGCGATCGCGGCGGGCGCCGGCGCATCGGGCGCGCTTAACATGTGGTACGACGCCGACATCGACGCGGTGATGTCGCGCACCGCCAGCCGGCCGATCCCCGCCGGCCGTGTCAAGCCGGGCGAAGCGCTTTCCTTCGGCCTGGTGCTGTCTGCGCTGTCGGTGATGACGCTCGGCGTGCTCGCCAACTGGCTGGCGGCGTCGCTTCTGGCCTTCACCATCTTCTTCTACGCCGTCGTCTACACGATGTGGCTGAAGCGCTCGACGCCGCAGAACATCGTCATCGGCGGCGCGGCGGGCGCGTTCCCGCCCATCATCGGCTGGGCGGCGGCTACCGGCGCCGTCAGCATCGAGAGCGTCATCCTTTTCCTCATCATCTTCCTGTGGACGCCTCCGCATTTCTGGGCGCTGGCGCTGTTCAAGTCGGGCGACTACGAGCGCGCCGGCGTCCCGATGATGCCGAACGTCGCAGGTGAAGCCTCGACGCGACGCCAGATATTCGTCTATTCGCTCTTGATCGCGCCGGTCGGTGTCCTGCCCTGGGCGCTCGGCTATGCCAGTCTCGGTTATGGACTGGTCTCGGTTGTGCTCGGCGCCGGCTTTGTCTGGTATGCCTGGAAGGTTCTGGTGATGCCGGCCGAAGACCGGACAATGAAGGCGGCCAAGGCTCTGTTCGGCTATTCGCTGCTTTATCTCTTCGGGATTTTCGCGGCGTTCCTGGCCGATGTCCTGATCGGCCGCGCCTTTGGGCTGGCGGGGATATGAGCGCGGTCATGGAACAGGATCGGGTGCCGTTGACCGAGGCGCAGAAGAAAGCCCGGCGCAGCCGTTCGCTGGCGATCGGGTTCGGGCTCGCGGCGCTGGTCGTGATCTTCTATATCGCCACGATCATCAAGTTCGTTCACCACACGATGTGAATGTCATGACAGAGAACCTCGACAACAGCGGCGCGACGAAGGCTAGGCGGTTCAACCTCACCGTGGCCGGCACCTGCGCCGCCGTCGTTGTCGGCATGGTCGGGCTGTCCTTCGCTGCCGTGCCGCTTTACCGCGCCTTCTGCCAGGCCACCGGCTATGGCGGGACCACGCAGCGTTCCACCCAGGGTGCCGCCGAGGTGCTCGATCAGACCGTGAACGTCAGGTTCGACGCCAATACGTCGAACATCCCCTGGTCCTTCAAGCCCGAGCAGTGGCAAGTCAATGTGAAGATCGGCGAGACCAAGCAGATCTTCTACGTCGCGCAGAACCTTTCGAACCACACGATACGAGGCCGCGCGGGCTTCAACGTGACTCCGGAATTCGCAGGCGCCTATTTCTATAAGATCCAGTGCTTCTGCTTCAACGACACCACCTTGAAGCCGGGCGAGAAACTAGAGATGCCGGTGGTCTTCTATGTCGATCCCGCCATCGTCAAGGCGCAGGAAGCGAAGGGTCTGAAGGCGATCACCCTATCCTATACGATGTTCCAGGTGCCGGGAGACAAGGTCTCGGCCGCGGAAACGAAATCCAAGACGGTTGCGAACAACTAATTCGGGGACACCCCTAAAGCGCAGGGACTGATATGGCAGACACGCACGCGAAACATCACGACTACCATCTGGTTAAGCCCAGTCCCAATCCGTTCATCGGCTCCATCGGCGCCTTCATCATGGCGATCGGCGGCGTTGCCTGGATGCGCTATATGGAGGGGAATACGTTTCCCATCTTCGGCTACAACCTCGCCGAGACGCATTTCTGGCTCTTCGCGGTCGGCGTCCTGATCGTGCTCTACGTCATGTTCTCCTGGTGGTCGGACACGATCAGGGAAGCGCATGAGGGCTATCACACGCCGGTCGTGTCGCTTCACTTGCGCTACGGCATGATCATGTTCATCGCCTCCGAGGTGATGTTCTTCGTGGCTTGGTTCTGGGCCTTCTTCGACGCCAGCCTGTTTCCAGGCGACGTCGAGCAGGTGGCGCGCGCCGCCTTCACCGGCGGCGTTTGGCCGCCGAAGGGCATGGAGGTTCTCGACCCCTTCCATCTGCCGCTCTACAATACGATCATCCTGCTCCTGTCGGGCACCACGGTGACCTGGGCGCATCATTCGCTCATCAACAATGATCGCAAGGGGCTGATCTGGGGTCTCGTGCTGACAGTGGCGCTCGGTGTCCTGTTCACCTCCTGCCAGGCATACGAATACATCCACGCTCCGTTCGCCTTCAAGAATTCGATCTACGGCTCGACGTTCTTCATGGCGACCGGCTTTCACGGCTTCCACGTCATCATCGGCACGATCTTCCTGTTCGTATGCCTGATGCGCGCGATCGGTGGCGATTTCACGCCCAAGCAGCATTTCGGCTTCGAGGCCGCGGCCTGGTACTGGCATTTCGTCGACGTGGTGTGGCTGTTCCTCTTCACCTGCATCTACGTTTGGGCTTCGCATGGCGCGGTAATCGCGGTGGAGTGACTTTCGCGTCGTCGCTCCGATATCTCAGGCGGCGTTTGCAGGCGGCTTTGGCGACAAGGCCGCCTGCATTCATTTTGGCTTCGCAACCGGTCGGGTGAGACATCATGGCGCCCGTTGGATCATGGCGCTGGCGGCCGTCCGGGTTTAGGTAATGACCATGGAAGAAGACAAGGCACTGTGGGCGCCGGTCGAGCCGATCCGGGCCGGCTTGCAGGGACGCTGCCCGCGCTGCGGCGAGGGCAAGCTGTTTTCCGGCTTCCTGTCTGTGGGCGGGAACTGCCAGAATTGCGAACTCGACTATTCCTTCGCCGATGCCGGCGACGGGCCGGCCGTCTTCGTCATTCTCATCATCGGCTTCGTTGTCGTCGGGTCGGCGCTGTGGATGGAAGTCACGCTGGCCCCGCCGCTTTGGGTGCATTTCATCTTGTGGATCCCGTTGGCGATCGTCCTTTCGCTGGCGGGGCTGCGTCTGTTGAAAGGCATCCTCATCACGCTGCAATACGCCAACAAGGCGGCGCCGGGCGAGATCGACAGGGGATGATCGTGGCCACCGAAGAAAGTGAGGGGCGCAAGCCGTTCCCCTATGTCGCCGCCTTCTTCGCCGTGCTTGCCTTCGCTGCCTTGATCGCGCTCGGAACCTGGCAGGTCGAGCGGCTTCATTGGAAGGAGGGACTGCTCGCCACGATCGACCAGCGCATCCATTCCGCGCCGCGGCCGCTCGGCGCAATCGAGCGCCTGTTCGCCGAAAAGCACGACGTGGAATATTGGCCGGTCACCGCAAAGGGGATTTTCCTTCATAGCGGCGAGCGCCATTTCCTGGCGACGTGGCAAGGTGATTCCGGCTTCAATGTCTATACGCCGCTGAAACTCGATGACGGCCGCTATATTTTCGTCAATCGGGGTTTCGTGCCTTACGCCCGAAAGGACCCGGCGACGCGACCGCAAGGCGAGGTGGAGGGCGAGGTCACGGTGACAGGCCTGGCGCGCAATCCGCTCGCCGAAAAGCCTTCCTACATCGTGCCCGACAACGACATCAAGAAGAACGTCTTCTACTGGAAGGATTTGTCGGTCATGACCGCCACCGCCGGCCTGCCCGCCGGGGCCACGGTTCTGCCTTTCTTCATCGATGCCGGCGCGGCGCCCAATCCGGGCGGACTGCCTGTCGGCGGCGTCACGGTGATCAATCTGCCCAACAATCATTTCCAGTATGCACTGACATGGTACGGGCTCGCGCTCGTCCTGGTCGTGGTGGCCGGCACGCGGCTCAGGAGCCGCTGGCGGGCCGAGCCCGAAGAAGGGCGCTCTTGACACCCTAAGGAGGCCGAATGCATGTCGGCATCGGCCATGGCGCATCGTGACTTCGGATTCGCCGCGTGCGCTTCAGCTTATTGTTTCGTGCATGTCCTTGTGCCGCGATCGGCGCCCTTTCGGGAGACATGCTTTAGGAGATTGCTTTGCCCGACAGTTCCCGGAAGCCGTTGACGATCAGGCTGTGCGGCCCGCGCGGCTTTTGCGCCGGCGTCGACCGCGCGATCCAGATCGTCGTGCTGGCGCTGAAGAAGCATGGCGCGCCGGTCTATGTCCGGCATGAGATCGTCCACAACCGTTATGTCGTGGAAGGTTTGCAGGCGAAGGGCGCCGTCTTCATCGAGGAACTAGACGAGATACCGCCCGAACATCGCGAGCGGCCGGTCGTGTTCTCCGCCCATGGCGTTCCGAAATCCGTGCCCGCCGACGCCGAAGCGCGCAACCTCTTCTATCTGGACGCCACCTGCCCGCTCGTTTCCAAGGTGCACAAGCAGGCTATGCGTCATCATCGCCTCGGCCGCCATGTGCTGCTTGTCGGCCATGCAGGGCATCCGGAAGTCATCGGCACGATGGGGCAATTGCCGGAAGGCGCGGTGACGCTGGTCGAGACGGAAGAAGACGCGCGCGCCCTTCAGCCTGCTTCCGACGCGCCGCTCGGTTTCGTGACGCAGACCACGCTCTCGGTCGAGGATACGGCCGGCATCCTGCGCGCGCTCGCCGAACGCTTCCCGGACATACAGGCGCCCGCCGCCGAATCGATCTGTTACGCGACGACGAACAGGCAGGAGGCGGTTAAAGCCGCCGCCGCCGGCGCCGATCTTTTCCTGGTCGTCGGCGCGCCGAACTCCTCCAATTCGCGTCGCCTGGTCGAGGTTGCCGACAGAGCCGGCGCCCGGCGTTCTCTGCTCGTCCAGCGCGCCGACGAAATCCCGTGGGACGATCTAGGTGATATCCGGGTATTGGGGCTTTCCGCCGGCGCTTCGGCACCCGAGATCATCGTCGACGAGATCATCGCCGCCTTCGGCGAACGCTTCGACGTGACGGTAGAACTGGCCGAGACCGTGATCGAGACGGAGGACTTTCCGGTCATGCGCGTGCTTCGCGACGTGGAACTGACGACGGCCGACATGGCCTTCGTCAACGGGGGCGCCTGAGCGGAATGGCAGTCTATACGGATGTCTCGGAAGCCGAACTCGGCGCCTTTTTGAAGAACTATTCGATCGGCGAACTCCTTTCCTACAAGGGCATCGCCGAGGGTGTTGAGAATTCGAACTTCCTGCTCCATGCGGGCTCCGGCTCCTTCATCCTCACCCTCTACGAAAAGCGCGTGGAGCGCGCCGACCTCCCTTTCTTCCTCGGGCTGATGCAGCATCTGGCGGCACGAGGCATCGATTGCCCCGTCCCGGTCCAGCGGCAGGATGGAGCCATGATCGGCGAACTTGCCGGCCGTCCGGCAGCACTCGTCACCTTCCTCGAAGGCATGTGGATGCGCCGGCCGACCGTCGAGCATTGCCGTCAGGTCGGGGCAGCGCTGGCTGCGCTGCACCTTGCCGGCCGGGATTTTGCGCTGACACGGAAGAATGCGCTCAGCCTGGCAGGCTGGCGGCCGCTCTGGAACCTGTCGCGGGAGCGGGCCGACGAGGTGGAGCCCTGTCTCGCCGCCGAGGTGGAAGCGGATCTCGACCGGTTCGAGGCCAACTGGCCGTCCGGCCTGCCGGCCGGTGTGATCCATGCCGATCTTTTTCCCGATAATGTGTTTTTCCTTGGTGAGAAGCTTTCCGGCCTGATCGATTTCTATTTCGCCTGCACCGATCTTCTCGCCTACGATTTGGCGGTCTGCCTCAACGCCTGGTGCTTCGAGCGCGACAACTCCTTCAACCTGACCAAGGGCGCGGCGCTGCTCGACGGCTATGTCGGCGTGCGGCCGCTGCAGGAGGCCGAGGTTTTGGCGCTGCCCATCCTCGCCCATGGCGCTGCGCTGCGCTTCATGCTGACGCGGCTCTACGACTGGCTGAACGTGCCGAACGGCTCCTTCGTCAAGAAGAAGGACCCGCTCGAATATGTCCGCCGCATGCGCTTCCACCGGACGATCCGCTCCGCCGCCGAGTATGGGCTGCCGGGATCGGGACTCTAGCATGAAGGAAGTGGAGATCTTCACCGACGGTGCCTGCTCGGGCAATCCCGGCCCCGGCGGCTGGGGCGCCATCATCCGGCTGGTGAGCAATGGTCACACTAAGGAATTCTCGGGTGGCGAGCCGGAGACCACCAACAATCGCATGGAGTTGACCGCCGCGTTGAAGGCTTTGCAGGCATTGAAGGAACCGCTGCAGGTCGATCTCTATTCGGATAGCGACTACGTGAACAAGGGTATCTCCCAGTGGATTCACGGCTGGAAGCGGAACGGCTGGAAGACAGCCGACAAGAAGCCGGTGAAGAATGCCGACCTGTGGCAGGCGTTGGATGCTGAACGGGAGCGTCACAAGGTCAAGTGGCACTGGGTGAAGGGCCATGCCGGCCATCCCGAGAACGAACGCGCCGACGAACTGGCGCGCGAGGGAATGAAGCCGTTCAAGCCGAAGAAGAAGGCGAAACCACCGGTAGCGGCGGACCAGAAGTAGTCTTGCACCGTAGCGGCGTCTTTATGATCGCGCCTTGCGTATCGCCGTGTCGACCGTCCGCACCGGCTCGGATTCGGGTGGAAGCGAGAACTCGACCAGCACCGGCGCATGGTCGGAACCGACATCCTCCAGGATGCGGACCGAATGCACCACGATACCACCCTTTACCATGACGTGGTCGATCTCGAGGCCGAGCCAGGGGCGCAGCCATTCCGGCGCTTTCCGGTAGAACCAGCTTGCGCCGATCGGGTCGACGATATCGAGACCGCCGGCCTTCGCCATATCCGTGACGGCGGCGCTCCATGAAACGGCGTTGAAATCGCCGGCGACTAGCGCGGGACTGCGGATCATCGCCATCGGCGCGGCCAGACGTTTGATCTGCCACCATTGATCGGAAGGCCATGGCCAGCCGAGATGCAGCGCCACGGCATGGACCGGCCTTCCATTCAGATCGATGGCCGCGGTGGCAAAGGTGCCACGGTCGAAGCAGCGGTTGCCGCTCATCGGGCGCGAGGAAAGAATAGCGCCGCCGCCGATGCCGATGTCGGAAGCGCAGATCAGTTGTTCGGGATACGCCGCTTCTATCGTTTTCAGTTTTCCTGCCCACATCGACGAAACCTCGGCCAGCGTCACGATGTCCGGGCGCGTCCGCCCGATCAGCGACAGCACCTTCTCGGGCGTCGGGTTGTCGTAGCGCAGATTGAGCTGCAGCAGGCGATAGACCGCTCCCTTTCCATTCACCGCCTGAAAAGGAGCGCGCTCCGGTCCGGAAAACGGCACGCCGGCGATGCCTTGCGTGGTCGTGAGCGCTGCAATCGCCATGGCGAGCGAAACGACGCCGACGCTCCACGCACGCGAGGCGAGTGCGAACAGGCCCGCCAGCGCCAGCAGGACCGCGAGATGCCAGCGGAAATGCGCGAAGAGGTCGAGCGAGTGATGCAGCCAGCCGAAGAAGCCGAACACCAGCGGCATGTAGAAGGCGGCGCACAGGGCGCTTGCCCAGACGGCGCGCTTCTGCCGCGACAGGTCGTTCGGTGCTTTCGCCATTTCTATTGAAAGGCCGTCTCGGAGAAGCTTCTGAGCTTGCGCGAATGCAGCCGTTCGAGCGGCATGTTGGCCAATTTCTCCAGTGTGCGCATGCCGATTGTCAGGTGCTGCGCGACCTGCCGCTTGTAGAAATCCGTCGCCATGCCGGGCAGCTTCAATTCCCCGTGCAGCGGCTTGTCGGAGACGCATAGCAGCGTGCCGTAGGGGACGCGGAAGCGGAAGCCGTTGGCCGCGATCGTCGCCGATTCCATGTCGAGCGCGATGGCTCTCGACTGCGACAGGCGCTGGACGGGTCCGCGCTGGTCGCGCAGTTCCCAGTTGCGGTTGTCGATGGTGGCGACCGTGCCCGTGCGCATGATCTTCTTCAAATCGTAGCCGGAAAGCCCGGTCACCTCGGCCACGGCCTCCTCGATCGCCACCTGCACTTCGGCCAGCGGCGGCACCGGCACCCAGACCGGCAGATCGTCGTCGAGCACATGGTCCTCGCGCACATAGGCATGCGCCAGAACGTAGTCGCCGAGCGCTTGCGTGTTGCGCAAGCCGGCGCAATGGCCAAGCATCAGCCACGCATGCGGCCGAAGCACCGCTATATGGTCGGTGATCGTCTTGGCGTTGGACGGGCCGATGCCGATATTGACCATGGTGATGCCGCCATGGTCGGGCTTCACCAGATGATAGGCTGGCATCTGCGGCAGGCGGACGGCGGCCAGTGGCCGCGCCGTTGCCTCGCCGGCGCGGGTGACGATGTTGCCGGGCTCCACGAAGGCCGCGTAGCCGCCGCCATCCGTCGCCATCATGCTTCGCGCGAAGGCGCAGAACTCGTCGACATAGAACTGGTAGTTGGTGAACAGCACGAAGTTCTGGAAATGGTTCGGCGTCGTCGCCGTATAGTGCGAGAGCCGGTGCAGCGAATAGTCGATGCGCTGCGCGGTGAAGGGCGCGAGCGGCATCGGCTCGCCCCGTTGCGTCTCGAACGTGCCGTTGGCGATGTGGTCGTCGGTGCCGTCGAGGTCCGGCACGTCGAACATGTCGCGCAGCGGACGGTTGATGCGTTCCGCCGCCGAGGCTTCGACATAGCTTCCTTCGAGAAAGGCGAAATGGAGCGGGATCGGCGTCTCCGATTCGCGGACAATGACCGGAATGTCATGGTTGCGCATGATGAGCTTGAGTTGCTCGGTCAGATAGGTCTCGAACAGGTCCGGCCGGGTGATGGTCGTGGCATAGCGGCCGGGCGTCGGCATATGGCCGTAGGCAAGGCGGGAATCGATCTGGGCGAATGACGAGATCGATACCGCCACCTCCGGATAGAAGGCGCGATAGCGCCGACGCGAATCCGGCGCATCGGCAAGCCCCACGAACGAGTCGCGCAGGAACGCGGTGTTGCGGTCGTAAAGCGCCTTGAGCACTTCGACCGCTCGCTCAGGATCGGTGAAACTCTCCGCCGCAACCGGCTCGGGCGTGATGATGGTTTCGACCGGGGATGGGTGGGTTCTGCTGTCCATGCCTCATTATAGAGAGGGTGCGGAGCGTTTTCGAGAGGCGTCGGCTGATTCCTGCGCCGCGTCTTACAGCCAGGCCAACCCGCTGGCCGCTGTCTGGCAGCCATTCATACTGGCGGTGCAGGAAACCGGCACGTTGCCACGCCACGCGGCCGGGCTTTCGGACGATTGGGCGACGATCCGGCCAAAGCCCATGGCGAAAAGCATGGTCAGCAGGCAGACGATGGTGAAGCGACGCGCAAGCATTGGTTCCGATCCCCATGACGATGGAGACAATTTTAGAGAACACCCCTGAACCCGTACTGAGATTGTCGTTCATCCACCATTCAAACACCTTAACGAGAGGGTTAATTTCCGGCCTGCCGCGCGTCTTCTGCCGTCGCTGGCAAGCAGGCCCGATTGGCCCGAGGCGCCGGCTTTCCTTGCGATTGCCCTCGAACGTCTGTTTTTCGTGGTGAACAAAGCCTTGCCCGGCGGCGCCTGTATTTTCATCGAATTTTCCGCGAAACCCCGCAACACCGGGATCGATATAATTAATGAAATCCGAGGTTTACCGTTTGTTTGAACTTTGTTTTCCTCAAATTAAGCACGCCATTTAACGGCGGATTCAAGCCTCCCCTGCATTCTTCGAAGCATCGGACGCAAGCGTTCAAGCGACAAAAGAGAACGCGGCTCCAGGAGTTGGACAGGGACAAAGAAAATGGCACGTTATGAGGTTCTGGAAGCGGGTTTGGGGACCGTCGGATCGGGCGCTCAGGCCGACATTCTTTTCGAGATGGGCATGATGTATGCCACCGGCCGCGACTGCTCGGTCGATCTGGTGGCCGCTCATAAATGGTTCAACATCGCCGCCATCAAGGGCTCGGACCGCGCCGCGGAGCTGCGCGCCGAACTCGCGGCCACGATGAACAAACAAGAGATCGCCGCGGCGCTGCGCGAGGCCCGCGAATGGATGACGATGCACTGATCGCGACTGTCGGGACTGAATAACGACGAGAAGTACGGCAAAAGCCGTCGAACAAAATAACAGGGAAGGCGGCTGTCACGGCGTGTGGGGACGCCAGGATGGAAGCTTGCGAAAAGGCCGCGACCGGCGAGGATAATGCCGGCGCGGCCTTTTTGCATTCAAACCGTCTCTTCTTCCTTGAAGCGCACCAGCACCGTTCCATCGGTCACCTGCGCGCCTTCGCTGGCGATCTCGGTGATGAGGCCGTCATGCGGCGCGGCGATGGTGTGCTCCATCTTCATCGCTTCGAGAACGAGCAGCGCCTGGCCCTTTGCGACAATGTCGCCAGCCGCCGCACGCACGATCTTGACCAGCCCCGGCATCGGCGCGCGCAGGCTTGCCGCGCCGGAGACCGCATCGGTGTCGCGCGCCAGCGGGTCGGGGGCGGAGAATGTGTAGCCGGACGGCCCGTCGAAGACGGTGACGTGACCCGGCCAGAGCGCGGCGCGGCCTGAAACGGCATCGGCAAAAAAGGCGAACGAAGCGCCCTCGACTTCCGCCTCGAAGCGCCCGCCGCCGCGCGCCGTAACCCGCGCCTCCACCGGCTCCTCGCCGTAGCCAAGCGCCGTCCGTCGCGAGATCGGGTGGAAATGGGCGTAGCCGGTCAGGCTCGACCACGGATCGGCCGATTTCCCGCCGCCACTATCCGCGTTTGCCACGGCAAGCGCGGCCAGCGCACTGACGGAGGCGCCGGCGGTCCGTGTCCGCGTCAGTTCCTCCTGCTTGCGCCCGATCAGCCCGGTATCGACATTGCCAGAGGCGAAGTCGGGGTCGCGCGCCAGCGCCGCCAGGAAGGACGTATTGGTGATCGACCCGGCGGTCCGCACATGGTCGAGCGCGTCGGCCAGTGCGCCGAGCGCCGCCTCGCGGTCGTCGCCGTGAACCACGAGCTTGGCGATCATCGGATCGTAATAGGGCGAGATGGCGTCGCCCTCGCGTACGCCGGTCTCGATGCGCACCGTGCCCCCTTCGGCGCGGTCAGGGAAGCGCAGATAATGCAGCGTACCGATCGCCGGCAGAAAGCCTTTCGCGGCGTCTTCGGCATAGATGCGCGCCTCGAAGGCGTGGCCGGAAAGCATGATCTCCTTCTGGCTCTTCGGCAGCTTTTCGCCGGCGGCGACACGAAGCTGCCATTCGACCAGATCGAGCCCGGTCACCATTTCCGTTACCGGATGTTCGACCTGCAGCCTCGTATTCATCTCCATGAACCAGAAACGGTCGGATTTCAGCCCGTGCGAGGCATCGACGATGAACTCGATCGTGCCGGCGCCCGAATATTGGATCGCCTTCGCCGCCTTCACTGCCGCGTCGGTCATCGCCTTGCGCATTTCCGCTGTCATGCCGGGGGCGGGCGCTTCCTCGATCACCTTCTGGTGGCGGCGCTGTGCCGAGCAGTCGCGCTCGAACAGATGAACGGCCCCACCATGATTGTCGCCGAACACCTGGATCTCGATATGGCGCGGCTTCTCCACATATTTTTCCACCAGCACCCGGTCGTCGCCGAAGGCGGCTTTGGCTTCGCGCCTTGCGGCGGCGAGTTCCTCGGCGAAGCGGTCAGGGTCGTCGACCCGGCGCATGCCCTTGCCGCCGCCGCCGGCGCGCGCCTTGATCAGCACCGGATAGCCGATCTCGCGCGCCTTGGAGGCGAGCACCACGATCTCTTGCGCTTCGCCGTGATAGCCGGGCACGACCGGCACGCCGGCTTTCTCCATCAACCGCTTGGCCGCATCCTTCAGCCCCATGGCGCGGATCGACGCCGAAGACGGGCCGATGAATACGAGGCGCGCCGCCGTCACCTGATCGACGAAATCCGGATTCTCGGAAAGAAAGCCGTAGCCCGGATGGATCGCCTCGGCACCGGTCCTGATTGCCGCTTCAATGATGCGGTCGCCGCGAAGATAGCTTTCGCCGACGGGCGAGGGGCCGATATGCACCGCCTCGTCGGCCATCGCCACGTGCAGCGCACCGGCATCGGCGTCCGAATAGACGGCCACGGTGGCGATGCCCATCTTCCGCGCCGTACGGATGACGCGGGCCGCGATCTCGCCGCGATTGGCGATCAGGATTTTCCGGAACATCGACGCCTCCTTTTCCCTTCACGGGGATAGAGGCTAACCGCCTAGCCGGCAAGCGCCGCGATCGCCCGGCGGTGGAGATCGGCGGCGTATGCGTCGAAGCAGCAGAAGACGATGCGCTCGGGCCGGTTGTTTTCCGTGACGAAGGCCGCGACGGTGCGCACGGCGACATCCGCTGCTTCGAGCTTCGGATAGCCGTATATGCCCGTCGAGATCGCCGGGAAGGCGATGCTGGCGCAGCCATGCTCGAGCGCAAGCTCCAGCGAGCGGCGGTAGCAGGAGGCGAGCAGGTCCGGCTCCCCCTTCGCGCCGCCATGCCAGACCGGGCCGACCGTGTGGATCACATGCCGCGCCGGCAGGCGATAGCCTCCGGTGATCTTGGCGTCGCCGGTGGCGCAGCCGCCCAGCCGCCGGCATTCGGAAAGCAATTGCGGCCCGGCGGCGCGATGGATCGCCCCGTCCACCCCGCCGCCGCCGAGAAGCGAGGAATTCGCGGCGTTGACGATAGCGTCGACCGCAAGCGTCGTGATGTCGGACTGCACGACCGAAAAGCGGGCCTCAGGCATGGCTGGCCTGTCCTTTGCATAGGTCCCGGCGAATGAAGGACATACGGTATCAGTGAGGTGCAACCGGTTCATGACGTGCTCCTATCCTTCCTCACTCTTATCCCTTGGGTGGAATGAAAGGCTGCTGGATTTCCCGGAAGACGGGCAGCGCCTCCATACGCTCCGCATGGCGTTCAAGCGACGGCAGCCCGACGAGCGGCTGGAACTCCGGATGCGCCTCGCGAAGATGCCTCAGCATGCACGCGACGGTGATATCGGCATGGCCGATGCGGCCGCCGAACCAGTAGTCGCCGCCGACAGCCGCGCCTTCCTTCTCCAGTGCGGCAAGCGCGCCCTTTATCTGGCCGCGGCATCGCTCGATCCACAGCGCCGAGACCGCGCCTTCGCCGTGCAAATTCTGCTCATAGTACAGTGCGACCGCCTTGTCGGAGATACCGGCGGCGAGCGAAGCGAGCTTAAGCGCCTTGTGCCGCGCCGGCTCTTCTTGCGGAAACAAGCGTTCGGCAACCGGCATCCGGCCATCGAGATAGTCGAGGATAGCGAGGCTCTCGATGAGCACGTCACCATCATCCAGCACCAGCGTCGGCACCCGCAGCAGGGGATTGTGGGGCCTGATCTTCTCCGCGTCGCCGAAGACCGACCACGGGCGATGATCGAAGGCGATGCCGTAGAGCCGCATGGCGATGGCGGTGCGGCGCACGAAAGGGGAATCGAATTGGCCGATGAGGATCATGGGGACGTTCTCCGCAGGGCGGGCAAGCTGGCATGGGCGTGCGTGTCGGACAAGGCGGGCCGGCAGCATTTCCTGACAGGCGGCGTCAGGAGCAATGCGCCGCGCCATCGCCCGAAGCCCGTGACGCGGCGAACGGAATTCTGTATCGACGCCGGATGGAATATGTGCGGCCTACGGGGATACAATTGAAGAAGCTGATTGCGGCATTTCTGCTTCTGGCGCTCTTTCTGCCGCATCCGGCATCCGCGGCGGAGGTTCAGGCGGCCGAGAAACACATGCTCTATGCCGTGTCCGGCAATACGGCCATCGAACTCTACCGCTCGATCGGCGAGCACGGCCCGAAGTCGCGAAACGGCCGCGCCATCGCGCTGACCGACTACCGGCTGACCTGGACGCGAAAATACGTGCCCCAAGGCGGCAATTGCCGGCTGACGACGGCCGTGCCGCATCTGACGCTGATCACGCATCTGCCCAAACCTTCCGGCAAGCTGCCGGCGCGTACCGAGGCTTTGTGGAACGCTTTCATCGCCGGCATCACGGCGCATGAGAGGGTGCATGGGGAGATCATAAAGGAAACGGTCGACGCCATCCGCTCCGCCACCGAAGGGCTCACCGTCTCCGACGATGCTTCCTGCCGGAAGATCCGAACCGAGGTGACCAAACGCGTGGCCGCGCTCGCCGATGAAATGCGCAGGAAGAACCGGGATTTCGATCAGGTCGAGATGGGCAAGGGCGGCAACGTCCAGCAACTCATCCTGGCCCTGGTCAACGGCGACCGGTAATAGGGCGCTTCGCCATCAGCCTACTGCATCTGCGGCTTCTTCAGGGCGGCCGCCCGGTCGATCGATTTCACCCGCAGCCAGGTCTCGCGGCCGTCGCGCACGACCCTGAGCGGCAGTTCGATGCCGGCCGGGCCGCTTGCCCAGATGCTTCGGTAGAAATCGGCGAGCCCGTTCACTTCCTTGTCCTTGACGTCGGAGATGATGTCGCCGCGCTTGAGCCCGGCCTTGTCGGCGGGGCCGTCGTCGGCGACGCTCATCACCACCACCTCGCCATTATATTCCGCCGAGAAGGCGCCGAGCCAAGGGCGCGGCGGCTTGGCCACCGCCCCGCGCGTCACCAGATCGTCGAAGATCGGCGGCAAGAGATCGATCGGCACGACCATGTTGATGTCCTCGACCGTCTTGCCCTGGCTCATCTGCAATCTGAGCGACCCGACACCGAGCAGCTTGCCGTCGGCGTCGACCAGCGCCGCACCGCCCCAGGAAGGGTGCGCGGGCGTGGTGAAGATGGCGTTGTCGAGGAGATATTCCCAATAGCCGGCGAATTCCTGGCGCGCCACGATCTCGCCTTCCACCGCCCGGCCGGTGCCGTCGGCAAACAGGATCGGGTCGCCTGCCTTGGCGCCGGCAGAATCGCCGAAGGCGAGCGCCGGCAGGTCAAGGTCGCCGAGCGCCTGCACGAGGCCGAAGCCCGTCGTCTGGTCGTAGGCGAGCGCGTGACCCGGCACGACGATACCGTCATGCCGCGTCAGCCACACCTCCTCGGCCTCGGTGATGAGGTAGCCGATGGTCAGCACCAGCCCGTTGTCGCGGATCACCACGCCGCTGCCCTCGCGGCGCGTGCCGAGCGCATCGGCGGTAAACGCGTCGTCCGGAATGGTCGTGCGAATGGCGACGACGGAGGGGCGGATCGGGTTGACGTCCATTTTTTGCACCGGCTTTGACAGGGCGCGGAGGTAGCCTCGCGCCCGGAGGTCCCTTCTTGCCCTATAGATATGCCGGATCGGCCGAGACGCAAGGCGCCCGTGCCGGTCCAAGCCATTGATTGCTGCGGTCGAGCGTCAATCCCCGCCGGCCAGTTTTGCCCCCGGCAGATAGAGCATCACCGGCCGGATTTCATAGATCGCGGTCGGGTTGACGCGGCGCATCTCGCGGGCCGCCTCGATCGCTCCGTCGATCGAGGGATAATCGACCACGTAGAAGCCAAGCAATTGCTCCTTGGTCTCGGCAAAAGGCCCGTCGACGACCATGTCACTGCCGCCCGTACTCTTGCCACGAAGGGTCCTAGCGCCCTCGGTCGGCCCGAGCCGAGCCGCCGGCCCGAGATGCTTTTCCGCCACCAGCCGGTCGTTGATCCCGAGCAAATCGTCCATCAGCGCGGCGTCCTCCGCTTCACTCCAGTTCTCAAAGGCGTCATCGGCGTGATAGGCAAGGATGGCGTAGTGCATGGCGGGGCTCCTTCGTTGGGGGCAGGGCGTTCGAGAGCAACAATTACCCCCTCTCCGGCGCGCAAACCACCTCCCTCCCTGAAGGTGGATAGGTGCCGAGCCCCGGGTCTTGCGTTTGAGGACAACCCCCCGTGACGGTGAGGCGCCTACCTCCCGATCGCCTGCAGATACCGCTCTGCCGAGTGTTCAACCGCCGCCTTACCGCCCCGGGCGATCGTGCGGCCCTCGAAGGCGCCGTAGATTGCATCGAAGGCGAAGGGGCGGACGGCGTCCAAGATGCGGCCGATCTGCGCAGCACCCAGCGGGATGAGGTTCGGATAGGAGTACATGAAGGAGACATGGCGCCGGTCGGGCACGACCTGGATCGTGTCGCCCGAAAACAGCGCCCCGCGCCAGCGGGCGGCTGAGTGCTTTCCGGATATTGTGTGCCGCAGGTGATGCAGATGAAGCGCGGCATGGTTGGGTCCTGATTTGGCCGGACGAGCGTAGAAGCAGATATTTCTTGTGTCGGTTCCGTCGTGTTCGCTTGCGCCTGTACTACAGGTGCCACGGGTTAACGAAGCAACCCCGCCGACGGTCTGCCACCCCCTCACATCCTGAACACCCCGAACCGCGTCTCCTCCACCTCCGCGTTCAGCGCCGCCGACAGGCTGAGTGCCAGCACGTCCCGCGTCTTCGCCGGATCGATGATGCCGTCGTCCCAGAGGCGGGCCGAGGAATAGAGCGGGTGGCCTTCGTGCTCGTATTTCATGAGGATCGGCTTTTTGAATTTCTGCTCTTCCTCGGCGGTCCATGTGCCGCCCTTGCGCTCGATGCCTTCGCGCTTGACCAGCGCCAAGACGGTCGCGGCCTGTTCGCCGCCCATGACGGAGATGCGCGCGTTCGGCCACATCCACAGGAAGCGGGGCGAATAGGCGCGGCCGCACATGCCGTAATTGCCGGCGCCGAAGGAGCCGCCGATGATGATCGTCAGTTTCGGCACTCGCGCGGTCGCCACCGCCGTCACCAGCTTGGCGCCGTCCTTGGCGATGCCGCCGGCCTCGTATTTCTGACCGACCATGAAGCCGGTGATGTTCTGCAGGAAGACAAGCGGTATCTTGCGCTGGCAGCATAGCTCGATGAAATGCGCGCCCTTCTGCGCGCTTTCGGAAAAGAGCACGCCGTTGTTGGCGATGATGCCGACCGGCATGCCGTGGAGATGCGCGAAGCCGGTGATGAGCGTCGTGCCGTAATTCGCCTTGAACTCGTTGAGCTCGGAGCCGTCGACGATGCGCGCGATCACCTCGCGCACGTCATAGGGCTGGCGGATGTCGGCGGGGATGACACCGTAGATCTCGCGTGGATCGTGAAGGGGTTCTAGAGGCTCGCGAAGATTAAGCCCTATGCTCTTCTCCCGATTCAGGTTTCTGACGATGCGGCGCACAATCGCCAGCGCATGCGCGTCGTCCACGGCGTAATGGTCGGCGACGCCCGACTGGCGCGTATGGAGGTCGGCGCCGCCGAGGTCCTCGGCGGAGACCTCCTCGCCGGTCGCAGCCTTCACCAGCGGCGGGCCGCCGAGGAAGATGGTCGCCTGCTTGCGCACCATGATGGATTCGTCAGCCATCGCCGGCACATAGGCGCCGCCGGCCGTGCAACTGCCCATGACGCAGGCGATCTGCGGAATGCCGGCCGCCGACATATTGGCCTGGTTGTAGAAGATGCGGCCGAAATGCTCCCGGTCCGGGAACACCTCGTCCTGGTTGGGCAGGTTCGCCCCGCCGGAATCGACCAGGTAGATGCACGGCAGATTGTTCTGCGCTGCGATCTCCTGCGCGCGCAGATGCTTCTTCACGGTCATCGGATAATAGGTGCCGCCCTTCACCGTCGCGTCGTTGACAACGATCACGCATTCCGTGCCCTCGATGCGGCCGATACCGGCGATCATGCCGGCTCCGGGGATATCCTCGCCATACATGCCGTGAGCCGCGAACTGGCCGATCTCGAGGAAGGGCGAGCCGAAATCGAGAAGCTGCGCCAGCCGCTCGCGCGGCAACAGCTTGCCGCGGGAAACGTGGCGCTTTCGCGCTTCCTCCGAGCCTCCCTGTTCGACCGTCGCGGCCTTTTCCGCGATGTCGGCGACCAGTTCGCGCATCTTCTCGGCGTTGGCCTTGAAGGCATCGGAGGAGGGGGAGACGGAGGAGGTGAGGGCAGGCATGAAATCTCCAATCCAGGCGCCGCCGGTCAGCGCCAGAAATCAACGAATGAGTTCGACCTTACAGGGCAGGTCGAGTTCGGCCCAGATGCGATCGGCGGTGATGATCGTCGCGTTGAGTTTGATTGCCGTGGCGATACAGGCGCGGTCGCCCAGGGAGAGTTTGCCTTTCGGCGCAGCTTTCCACAGACGGCCCGCCAGCACGCCATCGGTGAAGCCGAATTCCACCACATTGATATTGCGCCCCGCGATATACTGGAGGGCGTCGTTCGGGTCGATCTCGAACTCGACGCATTTGGTGACGATCTCTGCCAGATTGACGCTGCTCATGGTCGCGCCCAAGGCGAGTTCGGCAGCTAGCCGGCTGCCTTCTTCGTTGCGCAGCACCGCAAGCACGACGGACGAATCGATGACAAATGGCACAGCGCTTATTCCAACGGTGGCAGGCCTTGCGCCTTGCGCCATTCATCCGCTTCTTCGGCCTCGCGCCGCGCCTCTTCGCGTCGGTCAGCGATAAGTTCTTCGACGAGATCGACGCCGGGATTTTTCTGGCGCCACTTGCGGCCGACTTCCTGGAAACGCCTCAACGAGGCCTCCGGCGAGACAATGCGGAACTCGCCATCGAGCACGCGCGCGGAAACCGTGTCGCCGGGCTTGACCATCATCGCCGCGCGCATTTCCGCGGGGATGACGATGCGGCCGGCGCTGTCGATCTTCAGCCGCGTGTAATCGACGGAAACAAGGCCGCTATCATGCTCGAACGGTTGGGACTCTTCGACGAGGCCTTTGCGGGCAGGCATTGAAATATCTCCTGTCATCTACCCTTGAATATGGCATCGATAGCTAGAAATGGCAAATCTGTAATGATTTGCCATTCAAGCCGATTCCCCCATCATTTCCCGTCCGATCAGCCAGCGCCTTATCTCGCTCGTCCCGGCGCCGATCTCGTAGAGTTTTGCATCGCGCAGGAGGCGGCCGGTCGGATAGTCGTTGATGTAGCCGTTGCCGCCAAGCATCTGGATTGCGTCGAGCGCGGTCTGGGTGGCGCGCTCGGCGGCGTAGAGGATGCAGCCGGCCGAATCCTTGCGCGTCGTCTCGCCTCGGTCGCAGGCCGACGCCACGGCATAGACATAGGCACGGCAGGCGTTGAGCTGCGTGTACATGTCCGCCATCTTGCCCTGGACGAGCTGGAAATCGCCGATCGCCTGGCCGAACTGCCGGCGCTGCTGCACGTAGGGTACGGCGACATCGAGGCACGCCGCCATGATGCCGAGCGGCCCGCCCGACAAGACAACGCGCTCGTAGTCGAGCCCCGACATCAGCACCTGGACGCCCTTGCCTTCATCGCCGAGCACGTTCTCGAAGGGCACCTCGACATCCTCGAAGACGAGTTCGCCCGTGTTGGAGCCGCGCATGCCGAGCTTGTCGAGCTTCTGGGCAACGGAAAAGCCCTTCATCTCGCGCTCGATCAGGAAGGCGGTGATGCCGCGCGAGCCCATGGTCGGCTCGGTCTTGGCGTAGACGACCAGCGTGGAGGCGTCCGGCCCGTTGGTGATCCACATCTTGTTGCCGTTCAGCACGTAGCGGTCGTTCTTCTTGTCGGCGCGGAGCTTCATCGACACCACGTCCGAGCCGGAGCCCGGCTCCGACATGGCGAGCGCCCCGACCGCCGTGCCGGCGCACAGCCCCGGCAGATATTTTCCCTTCTGTTCCGGCGTGCCCCAGCGGTTGATCTGGTTGACGCAGAGGTTGGAGTGCGCGCCATAGGAGAGGCCGACCGCCGCCGAGCCGCGCGAAATCTCCTCCATAGCGATCACATGCGCCAGATAGCTCATGCCCGATCCGCCATAGTCGGGGTCGGCGGTCATGCCGAGCACGCCGATCTGTCCGAGCTTTTCCCACAAATCGGCCGGGAAATCGTTCTCGCGGTCGATCTCGGCCGCCCTCGGCGCGATCTCGTCGCGCGCGAAACGGCGCACCAGGTCGCGCAGCGCCCCGATGTCCTCGCCGAGGCCGAAATTCATCGAATGATCATACATCTGCCTTCTCCCGCTCTTTTGTCGTCGTCGTTTTTGCACCCACCAGGCGCAGCGTCATGCCGAGATAGGTTTCCGCCACTTCCTCCACCGAAAGCCGTTCGTCTGGACGAAACCAGACTATCACGCCGGTGATCATCTGGATGATCGCCATCGCCGTCAGCGCCGGCTCCTCGACCGCGAACGCGCCGTCCTCCGCGCCGTCGCGCAGGATCTGGCGCAACTCCTTCTCATAGGTAGAGCGCAGCTTCAGGATGGAAGTCAGCCGCGCGCGCGACAGGCTTCTCAGTTCCATGTTCGACACATGGGTCGAATGGCGCCGCCCGACATGGAAGCGGATATGGTTGCGCACGAAGGCGGCAAGCCGCGCCACCGGGTCGGGAAAGGTAGGGCGCGCCGCTTCCCAAGCCGCGAGCAGCCCTTCCATATGCTCGCGCATCAGCGTGAAGAGAAGGTCTTCCTTGGTCGGGAAATAGCGGTAGAGGGCTGCTGCTTGAACACCCACTTCGGCGGCAAGCCGGCGCATGCTCACCGCGTCGTAGCCGTGCCGCGCCATGAGCGTCAGCGCCGCTTCGCGCAGCGCCGCCTCGGTGCGTTCGCCGTCGGAGCCTGTTGTCCGCGCCATGTTTGAAAATCCTCCGAAGCGGAGAATAAAACAAACGTTCAATTAATTCAAGACCGCGGAACGTTGCGGCGCAAGGTTGAATTCGGGGCGTGAGGTGAGAGACTGGAGCAGCTCGATGCAAAATAGCGAGGCCGCATGATGGAGATTGAGGCGAGGGCCGTGCTTGTCAGGATAGAAGGCCATGTCCAGGGCGTCGGTTTTCGTGCATGGACCCTTCGTGAGGCTCAGGCGCTCGGACTTGCCGGTTGGGTGCGCAACGATGCCGACGGCTCAGTCGCGGCGTGCTTCGAGGGGCCGCAAGAAGCAATCGACCGGATGCTGGACAGGCTTCGGATAGGCCCGCCCGGTGCCGCGGTCGCGAACGTTTCTTCCGAGCTCTCGGCGGTCGAGGATACGGGCAGCGGCTTCCGGGTTACCCGATAGCCGTCAGGGCTATCGCGACTACGACCGCCTTGTTTCCGGCGCCCTAATCGTTCTTGTAGAGCATCCAGCCCTTGCGGAACTCGCCTTTGGCGAGCGAGGAATGCAGGGTAACGCGATTGCGCCCGCTGGTCTTGGAGGCATAGAGCGCGCGGTCTGCCTTGGCGTAGAGATCGTCGGGCGAGCCCGCTTCGGACGCCATGCACATTCCCATCGAGACGGTGATCGGCCCGCAAGGCTCGCCGGTCTGCTGGCTTGAATAGTCGCCGCGCTCGATGGCCATGCGCGCCTGTTCGGCGAGTTCCGCGACGGCCTGTTCGTCGCCGCAAGTCGCGATCAATGCGAATTCCTCGCCGCCGGTGCGTGCGACGAAGACGCCGCCTGGAGCGATAGCCTGCAGGATGGCGGCAACGCTCTGGATGATATGGTCGCCGGTCGGATGTCCGTAGCCGTCGTTGATGCGCTTGAAATCGTCGATATCGGCGATGATGAGCGAACCGGGCAGCATTGCCTTGCCATTGGTGTAGATGCTCGCCAGCGCGTTGTCGAAAGCGCGGCGGTTGTGAATTTGGGTGAGCGGATCGGTGTCGGCCAGACGCTTGTATTCCTCGAGCGTGGATTTGACCTTTTCGAGTTCCGTCGATTTATCGGCCATGGAACGCGCGATCTGCCTGCCGTGATCGATCGTGGTGCCGGTGGCTGCCGCCATCACGCCGACGATCCTGGCAAGCAGGTCCTTCGTCAATATCGTTCTGTCGCCGATGCCCGAGGAGGTTTCGTCGAGGAATTTTCCGTAGCTCTCCAGCGATTTGCGCTCCTTGAGAAGAAGCAGCATGACCTCGTCGATCTTGCCGGCGATCTCGTTGCGGGCGCTTTCCACGATGTCTTCGGCGCGTCCGCGGCCAATATGCCGGGCGCTGATATCGTCGAGCCTGGCCTGTGTCGCTTTTGTGCCGAGGTCGATGATATCGGCGATCAACGCCTGGTTTGTGCCCGTATAGGCCTCGTAGAAAAGCTCATAATTCCTCGGTATACCGGGAATGCCCATTTGGCGCAGCGTCAACGCGATCTTGCTGGCGATATCGAGCGAGCGCGCGCCCGGCGCTTCCGACGGCTGCATGCGGTTACGTGCCCCCTCCGGCGGTGACAAGCGCCGGGTCCCCCTGGCATTCGCTGCCGTGCCCGCCTGGGCGCGGAGATGCCAAGCCCCTCTTTATTCAACTTAAAGCGGTATTCCTAACGGCACGTTAATCCTCATTCGCAATGCAGGGTAGATGGTTGGCTATTCAAAGTTGTGACCAGAAAGCCGGTTTCATCCTCGTCGAGGAGGAGCGCCACAATAGTTTCGGCAAGGACCTCGTCGGCCAGAACCGGGAACTGGAGCTTAGAGGCTTCAGTTGCCCCGTGCATCCCCAAGCGCGCCGGGGAACTCCTCGGCGAAGATGGCGATTTCTTCTTCGGGGCCGCAGCTTACGCGGATGGCGCGGTCGAGGCCGGGCGCCATCGGTTTGCGGACGAAGACGTCGCGGGCGATGAGCGCGTTCATCACGTTGAGCGCA
>JAKDNM010000182.1 GCA_030456445.1 Hyphomicrobiales bacterium | reverse complement strand
TTGGCCCGCAACGAGGGCGTGACGGGCAGGGCCGGCAACGCCATGGCCGCCAATACGGTGATGCAGATGGTCGATCCATGGCCGCGCGGCGTCGAGAACACCAATTTTCGCGTGCCGGCCGATCATGCCCAATACCAGAACAAGCCGGCCCCGGCCGGCGCAACGGCGCCGTCGAGAGGCGGCTCCTCGACGATGGATAACTGAGCGATGGCAAGCACAAACAAAAGCAAGCGCGTCGTCCTCGTCTCGCGGGACAGGTCGTTCCTGCAGGATACGCGCGCCGCGTTTTCCTCTTCCGAAGTGATCGAACTGGTGACGCTGGAGAAAAGCGTCACAGAGTTGCGCGGCGAGATCGAAACGTCGGAATGCGGCGCTGCGATCGTCGACATGGACGTGGCCAGCCTGGAGCAGATCGAATCGCTCCAGCGCGTGGTGCGCCGGCTGGAAGGCCGTGCGCCGGTCGTCGTGGTGACGGAGGAGTTCAATGCGGCGGCCGTGCGTATCCTGGTTCAGCTCCAGATCGCGGATTTCCTGGTCAAGCCGATCACCACGGCCGATCTCGTGCGCTGCTGCATCCGCGCGCTTCAGGGGCCGGGGCGACAGGACAATGCCGAATCGCAAGTCTATACTTTCATGCCGGCCGCCGGCGGCGTCGGCACGACGACGCTCGCCGTGCAGACGGCCTTCCAGCTTCATCGCTCGGTCACCCGCGCGGCGTCCACCTGCGTGGTCGATCTCAACTTCCAGCAGGGCGCCTGCGCTGAATATCTCGACCTGGAGCCGCGCTTCGACATCAACGAGATCGAGAACCAGCCCGAGCGGCTCGATCGCCAGCTTCTGGACGTGATGCTGTCGCGGCATGAGAGCGGGCTTTGCGTGCTCGCCGCGCCGACCGATCCGGCCGACATGCGCTCCTTCAACACCGATGTCGTCGTGCGTATGCTCGACCTCGTCTCGGCCTATTTCGACAATGTCGTCATCGATATGCCGCGCACCTGGTTCCCGTGGACGGAAACGGTGCTGCTCGGCTCCAACAGGCTCTACATCGTCTCCGAGATGACGGTGCCGTGCCTGCGCCATACGCAGCGCCTCATCAAGGCGATCCAGGACAGGACCGCGCGCGAGGTGAAGCCCAACGTCATCGTCAACCGCTTCGAACAGAAGAAGGCGGGCGGCGGCATCAAGCAGGCCGATGTGGAAGAGATTCTCGGCGACCATTTCGCCGGCGGCATTTCCAACAATTACCGGCTGGTGCGCGAGGCGGTCGACCGCGGCGTGCCGCTGCACGAGATCGATCCGGACGCCAATGTCGTGCACGACTTGAAGCGCATCATCCTGCCGGAAGAAGAGGTGGTGTCGGTGAAGAAGCGCTCGCTCTTCTCCTTGCCGCTCGGCCTCAAGAGGAAGGCGGGGTAGATGGCGAGCCGCTTTTCCACGCTGAGGGACCGCCCCAAAGACGCGCTCCCCCTCGATCAACCGGCTGCCGATCATGTTGCCGCCGTCGTAATCCCGTCCGCGCGCAAGATCATCAAGGCGGTGACGGCCGAGCCCGGTGCCGGCCAGGCCAAGGCCTCCAATCGCGCGCACGACGCACGCGACCGTATCCACCGCATGCTTCTGGAGGAAATCAACCTCGTGGCGCTGGAAAAGCTGCCTCGGGCCGAGATGGAACGCCAGATCCATGAATTCGTCTCGGAGAAGACGCGCAGCGAACGCCTCGCGCTCAACGTCGCTGAATTGGACGCTCTCGTGGACGACATCGTCGACGAGATGGTTGGCCTGGGTCCGCTCGAGCCGCTGATGAAAGACCCGACGATCAACGACATATTGATCAACGGCCACGAGAGCTGCTTTGTCGAGCGACAAGGCAAACTGGAAAAGATCCACGTCCCGTTCAAGGACGAGGAGCACCTTCTGCGGATCGTCAACAAGATCGTCGCGGCGGTCGGGCGGCGGGTCGACGAATCCCGGCCCATGGTCGATGCCCGCATGCTCGACGGCTCGCGCTTCAATGCCGCCATAAGGCCGGTCGGCGTCGACGGGCCGCTGGTTTCGATTCGCAAATTCTCGACCCACAAGCTCGGCCTGCACAAGCTGATCGAGTTCGGCGCCATCACCCAGAACATGGCCGAGGTGCTGGCGGCCGCCGTTCACGCGCGCAAGACGACGATCATTTCCGGCGGCACCGGCACCGGCAAGACCACGATGCTGAACGCGCTTTCCGCCTTTATCCCGGAAGACGAACGCCTCATCACCATCGAGGACGCGGCGGAACTGCAATTGCAGCAGCCGCACGTGGCGCGCATGGAAACACGGCCGGCCAATGTCGAAGGCCATGGCGAAATCCGCCAGCGCGACCTGGTCAAAAACGCGCTTCGCATGCGCCCCGACCGCGTCATCCTCGGCGAGTGCCGGGGCGAGGAGGCCTTCGACATGCTTCAGGCCATGAATACCGGCCATGAAGGCTCGATGGCAACCATCCACGCCAATACGCCGCGCGACGCCATTTCGCGCCTGGAACAGATGCTCGGAATGACCGGCATGCCGATGACGGTGCAGTCGATCCGCAGCCAGATTTCCAGCGCCATCGAGATCATCGTGCAACTGACCCGCCTTGCCGACGGCAAGCGCAAGGTGACGAGCGTAGCCGAGGTGACCGGCATGGAGGGTGACGTCATCCAGATGCAGGAGATATTCCGTTTCGTTCGCACCGGGATGGAGGCGGACGGTACGATCAACGGGCATTTCGAGGCGACCGGCATCCGCCCGCGCTTCCTTGAGGAGTTGCGCGCCATGGGGATCGAGTTTCCCGGCAGGTATTTCGAGCCGGGCATCGCGCAGGAGTAGGCCGGTTGAACCCTCTCTATCTTATCTACGTCTCGGCCGCCGTTGCCGGCATCCTGATCGCGGAGGCATTCTATCTGCTCCATGCCGGCCGCAGCGACAGGCGCGCGGCGATCAACCGGCGCCTGAAGCTTCAGGAAAGGAAGCTCAGCCAGGAACAGGTGCTGATCCAGTTGCGCAAGGAGAGGGGGGTCGGCAACCGGCACACCCTGTTTTCGCTGGCGGGCCTGCGCAAACTGCGTACGCAGTCTGGCCTGACGAAACCGTTGCCGCAATTCCTCGGCATCACTTCGGGCGTGGCATTCGGTATCGGCCTTCTCCTCTTGTGGTTCTCCGGTTCCATCAAGATCGCCGCCCTGTGCGTGCCTGCCCTGTTTGTGGTTCTCCCGATCATGGCCCTCAAATTCCTGCGCAAGCGTCGCCTTAAGCATTTCGGCCTGCAATTGCCGGAAGCACTCGAACTGATTACCCGAAGCCTGAAGGCTGGCCATCCAGTGCCGGTCGCCATCGCCATGGTGGGGCGCGAGATGCCCGATCCGATCGGCACGGAGTTCGGTGTCGTTGCCGACGAGGTGACCTACGGCTCCACGCTGGTCCATGCGCTCCATTCGATGTTCGAGCGCGTCGGGCACGAGGATTTGCCGCTGTTCGTGACGGCTGTATCCATCCAGTCGAGTTCGGGCGGCAATCTGCGCGAAATACTGGACGGATTGTCCAGCACGATCCGCGAGCGCGGCAAGCTGCGCCGCAAGGTGCGCGCCATTTCGACCGAGGGCCGCATATCCGCCTATATCCTTACCGCCGTGCCGGTGCTCCTGATGGCGTCGATCTTCACCCTGATGCCGGAATTCTACGGCAATGTATGGGGCGAGCCGATGACCTGGTACCTGCTCGGCGGATCGGTCTTCTGGCTCCTGCTCGGGAACGCGATGATGTTCAAGATGTCGAATTTCAAGTTCTGATATGGGCGCCCTTCCTCCATTCGACGGTATGCTGCCGGTCGCGCTGCTTCTGCTCGTGGCGGGTGTAGCTGCGCTTTCCTGGCCTCTCTTGACCAGGCGTCAGGAAAGAAGCGACCTGAGGCGCAGGCTGCACCTCGACCTCTGGCCGGAGGAGAAGACGAAGCCGACGGAGCATCCCCCCAGGGAAAAGGCCGTGCGCGAGAAAGCGGCTCGCACGGCGCAGGAATTTTATGCCAGGACCGATCCCGAGAATGTCGCGCGGCTGCGTCTGCGGCTTATCCAGGCCGGTTATATGAACCCCCGCGCCGTAGGGATGTTTTTCTTGGTTCGTTTCGCGGCGCTGGCTGGCGGTATCGTGCTCGCCCTTCTCCTCGTTATGGCGCTCAGTTCCGAATCCTCGTCTCTCAACCGTTGGATATTCGTCGGCATGGCCGGCATCCTCGGCTACTTCCTGCCGGGGCTGGTGCTCGCCCAGAAGGTCAGGACCAAGATGCGGGAATACCGCAACGGGTTCCCGGATTTCATGGATTTGATGATCGTCTGCTCGGATGCCGGTATGAGCATGGAAGCGGGCGTCGAGCGCGTATCGAAGGAATTGCAGCTCACCTATCCGTCGCTGGCGGAGAACCTGCAACTGGTGTCGCTGGAGCTCAGGGCCGGGCGCAGCCTCGATGATGCGCTGAAGGCATTGTCGGACCGGCTGAGCCTCGATGAAGTGCGATCGTTTGCGACGCTTCTCCAGCAGTCGAAGGAACTCGGCACCAGCCTGTCGGGCGCGCTCAGGGTCTTTTCCGACGAGATGCGCCACAAGCGCATGTCGCTGGCGGAGGAAAAGGCGCACGCCCTGCCGGCCAAGATGTCGGTGCCGGTGACGGTCTGCATCCTGCCGGTCGTGCTGATGATCGCCATCATCCCGATCATCGTACAGTTGAGCTCGATGAAGCATTGAGCGGTCCGCTCCCGGCCGCGTCCTTTCCTTAACAGGGGATTGACGGCCGCCCGTAATTTGCTCACGGCCCGGCACAGAAGCTTAATTACCTTGTTCTAAAGTATGCACATCAAACAAGCGCCCGGAAAACGGGCCGACAGGGGCAGGGCAAGGGCAATGCGGGCAAGCATATTCATCGCATGCGCTTTTCTGGGCGCAGCATTCACGGGATCGGGCTGCACCACCAATCCGGTCGATGCACTGGCGACGACCTCGATTACGCCGCCGGCCGGGGATGTCAGCGCGGATGATCTGGCGCAGGGCAAGGCGCAATTCCGCAGCGGCAATTACGGGCTGGCCGAGAAACATTTCCGCCAGGCGGTCGAGTTGCGGCCCGACAGCGCCGAGGCGTGGATGGGGCTTGCCGCCTGCTATGACGAACTCGGCCGCTTCGACTTCGCCGACCGTGCTTACGGCCAGCTTGTGAAGGTCGCCGGCCGGCGACCGCGCATCGTCAACAATATGGGCTATTCCCAGCTTCTGCGCGGCGACAAGGCCAAGGCGCGCAAGCTCCTGACGGAAGCCGAACAGGCGCTTCCGGGCGACAGACTGGTGGCGGCGAAC
>JAKDNM010000054.1 GCA_030456445.1 Hyphomicrobiales bacterium | reverse complement strand
GCGTATATGCCGTCTTGACGGTGGTGTAGAATTCGGCGGCGTAGCGGCCCTGCTCGCGCGGGCCGTAGGAGGAGCCTTTGCGGCCGCCGAACGGCACGTGGTAGTCGACGCCCGCCGTGGGCAGGTTGACCATGACCATGCCGGCCTCCGAATTGCGCTTGAAATGCGAGGCGTGCTTCAGGCTGGTCGTGCAGATGCCCGACGACAGGCCGAAGATGGTGTCGTTGGCCAGCGCCAGCGCTTCGTCGTAGTCCCTGGCGCGCTGGACGCTGGCGACCGGGCCGAAGATTTCCTCGCGATTGATGCGCATGTCGGGCGCGGTATCGGTGAACAATGCCGGCTGCAAGTAGAAGCCGGGCTTTTCCCGGTTCAGCCGCTCGCCGCCCCAGGCGAGCTTGGCGCCTTCCTTCTGGCCGATATCGATATAGGAGATGTCCTGGTCAAGCTGCGCCTGATCGACCACCGGGCCGATATGGGTGCCGGCCTTGATGGCGTCGTCGACGACGAGGCCCTTCAGCCGCTCGGTCAGCGCCGAGACGAACTTGTCGTGGATGCCGTCGGTGACGACGAGACGCGAAGAGGCGGTGCAGCGCTGGCCGGTGGAGAAGAAAGCGCCGTTGGCCGCCACTTCCACGGCCGTCTTCAAATCGGCGTCGTCGAGTACGACGAGCGGGTTCTTGCCGCCCATCTCGAGCTGGAACTTACGCATGTGCTCGACGCAGGCCGCCGCGACCTTGCGGCCGGTCGCGACCGAGCCGGTGAACGTGATGGCGTCGATGTGCGGGGAGTTCAGCATGGCTTCGCCGACGACCGAGCCGCGGCCCATGACGAGGTTGAAGACGCCCTCGGGCAAGCCGGCGCGCACGATGATGTCCGACAGCGCCCAGGCCGAGCCCGGCACCAGATCGGCCGGCTTGAAGACCACGCTGTTGCCGTAGGCGAGCGCTGGCGCGATCTTCCATGCGGGAATGGCGATCGGAAAATTCCACGGCGTGATGATGCCGACGACCCCGACCGGCTCACGCGTGATCTCGACGTCGAGGCCGGGACGGGTGGAAGCGATCTTCTCGCCCGACAGGCGCAGCACCTCGCCGGCGAAGAAATCGAAGATCTGGCCGGCGCGGGCGACTTCGCCGGTCGCTTCCGGCAGCGTCTTGCCTTCCTCGCGCGCCAGAAGCAGCCCGAGTTCGTCCTTGCGCGCCATGATCTCGTCGGAGATCTTCCTCAATATGTCGTGGCGCTGCTGGATGCCTGACCGCGCCCATCCTGGGAAAGCCTTGCGGGCTGCCTGGATTGCGCTCTCCGCGTCGTCGCGCGAGGCGCGCGCGTAAACCCCGATCACCTCGTCGGTATTAGACGGGTTGATGTTCTTCGTCTCGTCGCCGCCGGCCAGCCATTCGCCGGCGATGAAGTTCTTGTGGATCGTCATGGGTAACCGGTTCCTCTTTTCGGCTCGCGACTTCGAGATAGTTCCTATCTGACCCATATCGAGCCGAAGCGCCACCCGGCGCGCCGTCCGATGCCGCCTGGACCGAAACATTCCGCGCCGATGGCCTGAATGTCGATGATCCTAGCGGCCGCGCTTCGGCCTGCCGGTGTTTCCTTTCTTGTCCGTATCCTTGAGATAGCCGAGCCCTTGCGATCCGGTCCGTGCGCCTTCGATGGGCTCCACGGAACGGCGATCTCTCTGCCGCTCGGTATTCTGTCGCCGGTTATGGCCGGCGGGCGGGGCTTTCCCGCTCTTTTCTTCCTTCGTGGCCTGCATGGTATTCTCCTTCAGGAGGGTAGCGTGCCTGCCCCGCCGTCCGTCCCGCGCAGTGCTGCGCCGCCGCGTTTTCCCGCCGGTCTCAAGCCTTCGAGCGCTTCCAGGAACCCGTTCAGCCAGGCACGCGCGTCCTGCTTGCGGATGCGTGCCATCAGCGCTTTCTGGCGTTGCTGGCGTTCCTTGAGCGGCATTTGCAGCGCGCGGTACAGATTGTCGGCCATGTCGTCGATGTCATAGGGGTTGACGATCAGCGCCTCGGCCATCTCCTCGGCCGCGCCGGCGAACTGCGACAACACCAGCACGCCTGGATCCTTCATGTCCTGCGCGGCGACGAATTCCTTGGCGACGAGGTTCATGCCGTCGCGCAGCGGCGTCACGAAACCGACCTGGCTGGCGCGAAAGAGGGCGGCGAGTTTCTCGCGCGGCACGTTACGCTGGATGTAGCGGATCGGCGTCCAGTTGAAATCGGCGAAGCGGCCGTTGATCGAGCCGGAAAGGCCGGCAAGCTCCTCCTTGATGTCGGCATAGGATTTTACCTCCTGGCGCGAGGAGGGAGCGACCTGCAGGAGCGTCACCTTCTTGTGTATCTCCGGATGCCGTTCGAGAAGACGGCCGAAAGCCTTGAAACGGTCGGGCAGGCCTTTCGAATAGTCGAGCCGGTCGACGCCGATGATCTGCCTGCGGCCGAGCATCTTGCGCCGCAACTCGTCGATCGCCACTTCCTCCGACGCCCGGCTCGCCATTTCGGCGAAACGGTCCACGTCGATGCCGATCGGGAAGGCACCGGCGCGGAAATTATGGCCATCCGTCTTGAACCAGCCGTCCTTGCCGCGCGCCACGCCGGCTTGTTCTTCCGCGTAGCGGTGGAAATTGCCGAGGTCGGCCTCCGTCTGGAAGCCGATCAGATCGTAATCGAAGAGGCATCCCACCAGCCATTCATGATCGGGCGCCGCAGCCAGAAGGTCGAGCGGCGGAAAGGGGATGTGCAGGAAGAAGCCGATGCGCTGGCGGCATCCGCGCTTGCGCAATTCAGCGGCCAGAGGGATCAGATGGTAGTCATGCACCCAGATGATGTCGTCGGGCTTCAGGAAGGGCAACACCGTCTCGGCGAATTTCTCGTTCACCCGCCTGTAGCCGTCGTGGAATTCCTGCCGGAAATCGACCAGGTCAAGCCGATAGTGGAAGAGCGGCCACAGCACGGAATTCGCGTAGCCGACATAATAGGCCGCGTAGTCCTCCGGTGTCAGCGCCACCGAGATTTGCGTTACCTTGCCGATCCGGTCGACCTTCGGCTGGCCGGGCTCTTTCAGCCTGCGGCCGCTCCAGCCGAACCAGACGCCGCCGCGCTCCTTCACGGCGTCGGCGAGGCCGACCGCCAGCCCGCCGGTCTGCGTGATCTTGCGCAAATCGGCCACCCGGTTCGAAATGACGACGAGCCTCGGCCCGTTCGTTTTTGTCCCTTTAAAATCCGTCATGCTTGCTGCAATGCCGCTCAGGCACGGGCGGCGGTGCTCCTTTCTGTCTCGTTGAACCGTCGGGCGAGGCCGGCAAGCCAGCCACGGAAGGCATCGATGCCCGGCGCGCGATAGGCGGCGGCGGTCGCGCCCGGCCCGACCTTGATCGAAATCCCTTTCCATTCCAGCATCTTGGTGAACACGTCCTCATCCGTTGAATCATCGCCGGCGAAGAAGGGGCGGCGGCCCCGGAACGGTTCTTCCTTCAGGAAAGCGGCGACAGCATCGGCTTTTGTCGCGCGCCCGGCCTTGAACTCGATGACCATTTTTCCGCGCAGGATCTGCAATTCCTCATGCGCTTCCACGGTGCTTCGTGCGATCTCCAGGCATTGCGGCTCCAGTTCCGGACGGCGGCGAAAATGAAGCGCGATGGAGCCGGGCTTTTCCTCGACCAACAGGCCGGGATGGAGTCGCGCCAGCCCCTGCAACCGGGCGCGGGCGGCAGCGAGCGGCGCTTCCGGCAGGGCGGCACGAAAGACCTTGCCGTTCCCGGCGCGGCGCTCCAGACCATGTACGCCGGCGACCGGCAATGCCAGTGGGTCGAGCATGCGGTCGATATCGGCGATGGCGCGGCCCGAGACGATCGCGACCGCTCCGTCGGCGGCTTTCGCCAGCGCGGAAAGAGTGCGGCGCTCGCGCTCCGGCAGGACGACGGCGGCCGGATCCTCGTTGAAATCCGCCAGCGTGCCGTCGAAATCCAGAAAGAAGGCCGTGCGCTCCGGCCCCAGCAGGGAAGGATCGAGGTCGTCGAGCGGCCGGGGTTCTTCTGCCATCATGTCTCCGTTCCTGCGTTCCATGTAGGGCGCCGGCGGCCGAAGCGGAGATATAAAGCGGATTCTTCGGGTCTGTCCCCCGATATAGCCCGGCCGGACACGCGTTCCAGCCGGGAGGAGGAACCTGCGCAGGCGCCCGGCTCCCGTCATCATGCTGTCAGTATCTTTGGCGCGGGGTCTATGGCGATGGTGCAATCGGCGCTATCAGACGCGTTCTTCGCCGCCGCACCCCTCTCCATCAGGCTCCCTCGATGATCGCGCACTACCTGCCCCAGCTTCTGCTTGCCTGGTCGATCCAGTGGATGGGTATCCTGTCGCCCGGCCCGAGCGTGATGCTGATCCTTTCGGTGGCGACAAGCCGGGGACGGGCGCCGTCGCTGGTGACGGCATCCGGCATTGCCTGCGGCACCATCATCCTGTCGACGGCGACGGTGCTCGGCCTCGCCTCGCTCTTCGCACAGGTGGCCGAGCTGATGATCGCGGTCCGCCTCGTCGGCGCGATCTATCTCCTGTGGCTCGCCTGGAAAGCTTTCCGCAATGCCGTGCTCGACAAGGAACTGGTGCTCAAGCGAAGGGCGACGGGCGGCGCATGGCGTTCAGCCTTAAATGGTTTCACGCTTCAGATATCGAACCCGAAGGCGATCTTCTTCTGGCTGGCCGTGGCGAGCGTCGGCGGCGTCGGCAACGCGCCGCTGCCGGTTATCCTCGTTTTCATCGCAGGAGCCTTCGTAAACTCCTTCGTGGGGCATGGAGGCTATGCGCTCCTGTTGTCGTCGGGACCGATCCGGCGTCTTTATCTGCGCTTTCGCAGATGGGTCGAAGGCGGCCTCGGCTGCTTCTTCCTCTATGCGGGTTATCGCCTGGCGACGGCGACGCGCTGAGGCCGGCCCTCCCATGTCCGCTGGCTCCGATTTGCTAGCGCTAAGGAAATCGTGACGCGACTGTCCTTGCGAGGTCGGCGAAAAGCTTCGTCCGTTCTTCACGCGATGCATGGGATCCGCTCAGGAAGGCTGCGATGATCACCGTCCGGCCATTCGGCCAGGTAAGGATGCCTATGTCGTTGAAAGCGGCGGTCACGCCGCCGCGCGTGACGGAACTGCCGGTTTTATCGGCAAGCCTCACTCCCTCAGGGAGCCCGGCGCGCAGGCGAACAGGCTTGGTTTGACCATACATCAAGGCGAGCAGCCGTTTGGTGGAGGCTGGCGACAGCAGCTTTCCTTCCCAGAGCTTTCGCAGGAGTTCGGCCGCGGCCTTGGGTGTGCTGCGATTGCGCGGATCGTCCAGGAAATCGCGGACGCCCTTCATGAGGCGCGCTTGTCGGGCTTTCTCCGTTTCTCGTTTGGGAGGCTCGTGCGCCGAGCCAAGGCCCGAGAAGATGTGTGCGACCCCACCTTCGTCGAGATCGACGCGCATGTCTTCGACGCCTTTGGAGCGGAGGAACCGTGTCACGGCCTGCGGTCCGCCAAGCAGGGCGACCAGCCTGTCGGCGGCGGTGTTGTCGCTGTAGCTGACCATGCCTTCCAGCAATTGCCACACGGTGAAGGACATGTTGTCGCCCCTGAATGTCCTGGCGATGCGGCTGGCGCCGCGCAGGTCCTTTCTGGTGATCGATACGGACTGATCGAGCGAGATCTCCCCATTGTCGATCCTCGCCAGCACCGCCGCGGCGACAGGAACCTTGAAGACGCTCATCATGGGCTGTGGCCGGTCATCGTTCACGCCCCAGCTTTCACCGGACTTTGTATCGAGCACCTCGATTGCGAATATTGCCGGCCTTACGCGCTTGGCCAATGCTTCCAGTTCACCCTGAAGGCCGAGTGTCCGGCTCGTCGCGTTGGCGGAAAATGAGAGGCAGAACATCAGCACGGCAAGGCTGAGTGGCATCAAAGTGAGGTTCGTCCACTTGTTTGCCAACGACATTGCCATGTTCCTTTGTCCAATGTTTGAGATGCCGCTGCCGGCGCACCACATCATGACGGCCGGCATCTTCCATTCCGTTAAAGTTGCTCTTGACCAAGGCGGTGTTCCAGACAAGGAACGGGGTTCCGGCGGACACGGAGCATGGCTTGCGCCGCACCCCGATCCGTGGTCATCCTGCGTGTAAGAAAGACGTCCGGTTTGATGCGCCCGATAGCCGGGCCGGGCCGAAATCAGGGAGCCGCCGCGCCATGCTCAAGGGCATAGACCCCATCTTGAACGCCGATGTTCTTTATGCGCTGCGCTCGATGGGGCATGGCGACGACCTCATCATCGCCGACGCCAATTTTCCCTCCGATTCGGTGGCGCGGCAGACGCGGCTTGGAAAGCTGCTTCGGATCGATGGCGCCTCGGCGGGCCGGGTGGCGAAGGCGATCCTGTCGGTGATGCCGCTCGACAGCTTCGTCGATCATGCGGCGCTCAGGATGGAGATCGTCGGCGCGCCGAACGATATCCCGCCGGTGCAGATCGAGGTGCAGCAGGCGATCGACGCGGCCGAGGGCAAGCCGATGCCGATGGGCTCGATCGAGCGCTTCGCCTTCTACGATCTCGCGCAGAAATCCTATTGCGTGATCCAGACCGGCGAGCGCCGCTTCTACGGCTGCTTCGCCTTCAAGAAGGGCGTCATCGCGCCCGATGCCTGAGCCGAAAATGTCCGGAAGCGGCGTCGCCATCCTCGGCATCTTCGTGGCCGATCTCGCTTTCCGCGCCGGGCGCATGCCAAGCATCGGAGAGACCATCTCCGGCTCCGGCTTCAAGCTCGGGCCGGGCGGCAAGGGCTCGAACCAGTCGGTCGCGGCGGCGCGCGCGGGTGCTGCCGTCACGTTCCTATCGCGTATCGGCAAGGACGATTTCGGCCGCATCGCGCTCGCGACATGGAAAGCCGAAGGCATTGCGGCGCGCGTGGTGGAAAGCGCCGACCAGCCGACCGGCGCGGCCTTCATCTACGTCAACGAGAAAAACGGCGAGAACGCCATCATCGTGGTGCCGGGCGCGGCCGCCGGCATCGGCACGGCGGATGTGGAGGCGGCGGCCGATGCGATCCGCAACGCCGCCGTTTTCGTCACGCAACTGGAACAGCCGGTCGCGGCGGCGAAGCGTGGGCTGGAGATCGCGCGCCACGCGGGCGTGACCACGATCTTCAACCCGGCGCCAGCCGAGCCGGTCGAGGACGCTGTGTTCCCGCTTTGCGACTACGTCACGCCGAACGAGCACGAAGCGGCGACGCTGACGGGCCTTGCTGTAAGCAGCGTGGACGACGCCCGGCGGGCTGGCGACGTCTTCCTCGCCAAGGGTGCCGGCGCAGCGCTCATCACGCTCGGCGAGAAAGGTGCGCTCCTGCACACGAAAGACCGTTCGATCCTCGTGCCGGCCTTCGACGCCGGGGTGGTGGTCGAGACGGCGGGCGCGGGCGACGCCTTCAACGGCGCCTTCGCGGCGGCGCTGGCGCGTGGACTGGAAGCGGAAGCAGCGGTACGCTTCGCCTGCGCGGCGGCCGGCATTTCGGTGACGCGGCCGGGCACCGCGCCGTCCATGCCAAGTCTTGCGGAAATCGAGGCGCTGCTCGGGAGGGCGAAGATCGGGTAAGGGCCGAGAGGAGCGGAAGGGAGTGGTTGTTGACTTCCGGTTCGATTGCTCCCTACCATCAGCCTGCTTTCGACGGCTTCACAGTTTTACCGGGGAGGATAATCCGGCTTTGGGCGTGAGCGCCCGGAAAATGCCTCAGGCAATCTATAAATGAATTGCGCCGGCGCTGGTGCGTGCGGCATAAAAGGCACCAGAAAGGGAGGATCAATCGTGAAACTAAACGTTTATAATCAGATCATGGCGGCTCAGGCGAGCCGGCGCGGCCTGCTCAAGGGCGCGGCGGGGCTGGGCGCCATCGCAGCGCTCAACGGTGCCGGCCTCGGCGCCTTCACGCGGCCGAGCTTCGCCGCCGGCGAACTCGATACCGAACTGCGCAAGCAGATCCTGGCCATACCCGGTGTCGGCAAGGGCCAGCCGACCGATGCCGACTACCGCAAGGTGGGCGCACTTTGCCTCGACGGCACCAAGGAAATGGTCAAGGAAGGCGAGTTGAAGGGCGTCGAACTCACCTTCATGGGCCTCAACAACCAGAACACCCACAATTTCCTGTTCCGCGGCTTCCTGCATCCGTGGGAGGAATATACCGGCGCCAAGATCAACTGGATCGACCTTGCGCAGGCCGACTACAACGCCCGCCTCCAGCAGGCGATCTCCACCGGCACGATCGACTGGGACGTGCTGGAGATGGGCGCGCCCTTCGAGGGCGACGTGTGCGGCCGGGGACTGACCTCGGAAGTGCCGGACTGGGTGCAGAAGGCCATCGACCTTGACGACTACGTCAACTACCTCAAGGCGCCGGTCGGAACCTGGGACGGCAAGCTCTATCGCGTCTCCATCGACGGCGACACGCACAATTTCAACTACCGCACCGACTATTTCTCCGATCCCGACCTCGCCAAGGCGTGGAAGGACGCCGGCAACAAGAGCGAATGGGGCGTGCCGAAGACGTGGCAGGAGGTGCAGGCGGTCACCAAATTCCTGAAGGGCAAGAAAATCGCCGGCCAGGACGCCTACGGCTATCTCGACGCGCCCAAGCCGTGGGGCGGCTTCGGCTTCTATTTCCTCGGCAGCCGCGCCACCGCCTATGCCAAGCATCCCGACGACAAGGCCTGGCTGTTCGATGTCGACACCATGAAGCCGCGCATCAACAATCCGGCCTGGGTGCGCGCCATCCAGGACGTGATCGACGCGCTGCCCTCGGAGCCGCCAAACCAGATCAACGCCGATCCCAACGAGACCGGCTTCGCCGAATTCCTCGGCGGCACCGGCTCGATGGTGGTGTGGTGGGGCGATGTCGGCGCGGCCGCCAAGACGAGCGATAGCTCGGTGGTCGGGGATTCCTGCGGTTTCTCCATCCTTCCCGGCTCCGACGACGTCTATAATTCCAAGACCGCCAAATGGGACAAGCTGCCCGGCGGGCCGAACTACGCGCCCAACCTCGCCTATCTCGGCTGGGGCATCTACGTGATGAAGAAGGTCGACGGCGACGAGAAGAAGAAAAAGGCGGCGTGGAGCGCGGCAGCGCATCTGGGCGGCAAGAACATCGCCCTTTGGATGTCCGCCTATCCGTCCGGCTTCCAGTGCTACCGCAACAGCCAGCACAATATCGACGAGTGGGTCGCCGCCGGCTACGACAAGGCTTTCATCACCAGCTACCTGGATTCGCAGTTCAACTCCTACAACCATCCCAACGGCGCGATCGAGCCTCGCATTCCCGGCATCTTCCAGTATTATTCCCTGGCCGAGGATATCCTGGCGAATATCTTCGCCGGGAAGATGGGAGCGCAGGAGGGCGCCGACCAGATCGCCGCAGCATGGGAAAAACTGACGGACCAGCTCGGGCGCGACAGCCAGATCAAGCTCTACAAGGCCGCGCTCGGCATGTAGAGGGCGGCGCGGCCGCGCGTTCGTGCGGCAGCCATCGTGTCCGGCGGGACGATCCGTTCCCGCCGGACTTTTTTCATCCACTCTTTTTCATGAGCACGGCTCCATGAACCAGACCGTCCCGTCCGGCCAGGCTCCATTCGTCGTCGCCGACGCGGTCGCGCCCCGCCGCAGGTTTTTCGGGCACGCATTGCTGGCCGCCGCCACGCTTGTCCTTCTTGTCGTGGCGCTCTTGCAGACGCTCGACGCCTCGGGCGTGCTCGCCATCGGTTTTCCCAACTGGCGGCCGCTGCTCTACGCTTATCTTCTGTGGGCCGTCGCGCTCGGCGCCTGGCAGGTGATCGTGCGCGGCTATGTCGGCCAGCGCGCGCTTTTCGTGCTGCCCGCCGCGCTCTTCACGCTCGCGGTCGCGATCTTCCCGACGCTGTTCGGCTTCTACATCGCCTCGCTCGACTGGAACCTGAGTTCCGTGGAAGGCCCGCATTTCAACGGCTTCCGCAACTTCGTCGCGATGTTCCACGACCCTTATTACTGGAACGCCCTCCTCAACATGGTGTTCTATCTCCTTGCGGTGATTGTCGAATACGCGATCGCCTTCGGCTTGGCGCTGCTGCTCAACTCCGAGATTCGGGCGCGAAAATTCTTCCGCGTCGCCTTCCTGCTGCCCTTCATGCTCAGCCCCGTGGCGGTGAGCTGGATGGTGGGCAAGTCGCTGATGGAATACCGCTTCGGACCGGCTGCGCGGCTTGCCCGCGATCTCGGCTGGGATACGCCCGCCTTCTTCGCCAACCCGTGGACGGCGCGCATCGCCATCGAGGCGATGGATGCCTGGGTTTCCATCCCCTTCATCATGATACTGCTTCTCGCCGGGTTGCAGGCGATGCCGAAGGAGGTGACCGAGGCGGCGAAGGTGGACGGCGCCAACGCATGGCAGGCTTTCTGGCGTGTCACCTTCCCGATGATGCTGCCGGTCTCCGTCACCGCCGTCCTCATCCGCATCATCTTCAAGCTGAAGCTCGCCGACATCGTCATCAACGTCACTTCGGGCGGACCTGGCGGGGCGACCGACACGGTGTCGAGCTTCATCTACCGCGTCTATCGCGACCGCTCGAATGTCGGCTACGGCACGGCGCTCGCCATGTTCTATCTGGTGCTTATCGTCATCTTCCTGACTGTATTGCTCCGCGTCACGCGGCGCTGGACGCGAAGCGTGAACGATTAGGCCGGGCCAATGGAAAAACACGTGACAAGCCAGATCGCCACCTTCGAAATCCCGCCCGCCGGGCTAGCCGAGCGCGCCCGGCACATTCTCGGCCGCGTGCTCGTCTACGGCGCGCTTGGTCTATGGGCCTTCATCTGCCTGTTTCCGATCTACTGGACCGTGACCACGTCCTTCAAATCGGCCGTCGATGTCACCCAGGGCCACATCGTCCCCTTCGTCGACTTCATGCCGAACTGGAAGGGCTGGCGCTCGCTCGGCCTGTCGCCGGATACGATCTTCGAGATTTCGACGCCGCGCACGGAGTTCGTCAGCCGCTTCGAAAACAGCATCATCACCTCGGTCGGCGCTTCGCTGCTCGCCGTCATCCTCGGTTCGCTCGCAGCCTACGGGCTCAGCCGGTTCAAGTACCGGTTCTGGTTCATGCGCAACGACGACATTCTTTTCTTTTTCATCTCGCAACTCATCCTGCCGCCGGTGGTGCTCGCGCTGCCTTTCCTCGTGCTCTACAAGGACCTCGCGCTGCTCGATACCCGGATCGGCCTGATCTTGCTCTATACGCTCACCGTGCTGCCGATCGTCATCTGGATCATGCGCGACCAGTTCAACTCCATCCCCGTCGAACTCGACGAGGCGGCGATGGTCGACGGCCTCTCGGTATGGGGGGCGTTCGGCCGCATCATCTTGCCGATCGCGCTGCCCGGCATCGTCGCAGCCTTCATCCTGTCGCTGGTGCTGACGTGGAACGAATATTTCTTCGCCGCCCTTTTGACCGGAAGCGATGCGAAGACGTTGCCGGTGATGGTCGCCAGCCAGACCGGCTCGCAGGGTATCAACTGGTGGTCGATGGCCGCACTCTCAACGGCGGCGATAGCGCCTCTGGCGATCGTCGGCGTCTTCCTGGAACGCTATATCGTCAAGGGGTTGTCGACGGGCGCTGTGAAATAGATTCAAGGCGATGCACCCATCCTCTCCATCGAGGGTGAAGGGCGAGGCTTTTCGTTTAGCGCATTCGAGCGAATGAGGGGGCCGCTGTTGCCTGCCGCGCCCGGCTTGCCTATTGCTAAGCCATGGCGAACCCGATCCCCATTTTCGACGGCCACAATGATGTCCTTTTGCGCCTCATGCACAAGCGCGACGGAGGGGGCGGCCACTTGGCCGGTACGAAAGCCTTTATCGAGGGCACCGACAAGGGGCATCTCGACCTGCCGCGCGCGCGGGCAGGGGGCTTCACCGGCGGTCTCTTCGCCGTCTTCTGCCCGCCCATCGAGCGCGGCCCCGGCAATGAACAGTTGATGAAAGAAAGCCGCTACAACATCCCGCTGCCGGCCGATCTGACTCTGACCGACGCGCAGCAGGCGGCAATCGCCATGATCGCCGGACTTTTCCGCATCGAAAAGGCATCGAAGGGGAGCGTCAGGGTTTGTCGCAGCGCCGCCGACATCGATCGCGCGGGCGAAGCCGGTGCGCTTGCCGCGGTGCTCCATATCGAGGGTGCCGAGCCGATCGACGCGGATTTCCGCATGCTCGACATTTTGTATCAGGCCGGCCTGCGCTCGATCGGCCCGGTGTGGAGCCGGTCGAACATTTTCGGGCACGGCGTGCCGTTCCGCTTTCCCAGTTCGCCCGACACCGGCCCCGGTCTCACCGATGCGGGCAAGGCGCTGGTCAAGGCCTGCAACGAATTCAAGGTGCTGATCGATCTTTCGCATCTCAATGAAAAAGGTTTCTGGGATGTCGCCAAGCTCTCCGACGCCCCGCTGGTCGCCAGCCACTCCAACGCCCATGCGGTGTCGCCGCACTCGCGCAACCTGACCGACGACCAGCTTCGCGCCATCCGCGACTCAGGCGGGCTCGTCGGCATCAACTACGCGACAAGCTTCCTGCGCGAGGACGGCCGCATGAACGCGGACACGCCGCTCTCGACGCTGGTGCGCCATGCCGACCATTTGATCGGCATCCTCGGTCCCGACGGCGTCGGCCTCGGCTCCGATTTCGACGGCGCGGTGATCCCGGCGGCGCTCGGTGATGTTGCAGGCCTGCCGAAACTGGTCGATGCTTTTCGGTCGGCGGGGTACGACGAGGAGACCATCGTCAAGATTTGCCGGGACAACTGGGTGAGCGTGCTCCGGCGGACATGGGGCGAGTGAGGGTGAGACGCGCGTTAGCCGTCTCGGCGGTTACCGCTCACCAAGTTCGCCCAGCCGCTCGGTTTCACCTCACAGGGCTCACTATCCTCTCCCACAGGGGCGAGGAGGGGTTGGCGCCGGGGCGTCCGGGCATAAGCGAAAAGAAACCAGGCTCTTGACCTTCCAGTGACTGGAATGACTACCTGTGCTCCGACATGGAGATTCCAGACATTGAACGACACGAAAGAGCACCACCATCACGATCATTGTGCGCATGCCGCCGTGCAGGACGCAGTCATCCGCGATCCCGTCTGCGGGATGGTTGTCGATCCGAACGCCGGAAAGCCGAGCGCGGAGCATGGCGGCCAGACCTATCATTTCTGCTCGGCCGGCTGCCGCGGCAAGTTCGAGGCCGATCCCGAACGCTATCTGGGCGAGCGGCCGGCGCCGGAGCCGATGCCCAAGGGCACGCAATACACCTGCCCCATGCATCCGGAAATCGTCCGCGACGCGCCGGGTGCATGCCCGATTTGCGGCATGGCGCTGGAGCCGATGGGCGTGCCGACAGGCGACGAGGGGCCTAACCCCGAGCTTGTCGATTTCACGCATCGCTTTTGGGTGAGCGCGGCGCTCGCTTTGCCGCTCTTCATCCTCGCCATGGCGCCGATGGTCGGGCTGCCCTTGCGCGACTGGATCGGCGAGCGGCTCTCGATCTGGATCGAGCTTGTGCTGGCGACGCCGGTCGTGCTGTGGGCGGCAGCGCCGTTTTTCGTGCGCGGCTGGCAGTCGGTGGTCAACCGCAGCCCCAATATGTGGACGCTGATCTCGCTCGGCGTCGGCGCGGCCTATGGCTACAGCGTCGTAGCCACGCTTTTTCCCGGCATTTTCCCGCATTCCATGCGTGGCCATGGCGGCGCGGTGCCGGTTTATTTCGAGGCGTCGGCGGTGATCGTGGCTTTGATCTTCCTCGGGCAGGTGCTGGAGCTTCGGGCGCGCGAGCGCACCGGCTCCGCCATCCGCGCGCTGCTCGACCTCGCGCCGAAGACGGCGCGGCTGATCAAGGACGGCGAGGAGCGCGACGTGCCGCTGGATGAGGTCCATGCCGGCGATCTCCTGCGCGTCCGCCCCGGCGAAAGCGTGCCGGTCGACGGTGTCGTGACCGAGGGCCGTTCCTCGGTGGATGAATCGATGATCTCCGGCGAGCCGGTGCCTGTCGAAAAGATTGCGGGCGACCCGCTTACCGGCGGCACGCTGAACCGCAACGGCGCGCTCGTCATGCGTGCCGAGAAGGTCGGGGCCGACACGATGCTGTCGCGCATCGTGGAAATGGTGGCCAAGGCGCAGCGAAGCCGCGCGCCGATCCAGGGGCTGGCGGACCGCGTCTCGGCCTGGTTCGTTCCGGCCGTGGTGATTGTCGCCATCCTCGCCTTTGCCGGGTGGGCGTGGTTCGGGCCGGCTCCGGCGCTCATCCATGCGATCGTCGCGGCGGTGTCGGTGCTGATCATCGCCTGCCCGTGCGCGCTTGGGCTGGCAACGCCGATGGCGATCATGACGGCCACCGGGCGCGGCGCGCAGGCCGGCGTGCTGGTGCGCGACGCCGAGGCGCTGGAGCGCTTTGCCTCCGTCGATACGCTCATCGTCGACAAGACCGGTACGCTGACCGAAGGCAGGCCGAAGCTTACTGATGTCGTCGTCGAAGGGATCGGCGAGGAGGAACTGCTGGCACTGGCGGCGAGCCTCGAACGGGCCTCGGAGCATCCGTTGGCGGAGGCGATCATCGAGGGGGCGAAGACGCGAGGCGCGGCGCTTCACGATGTGGCGGATTTCGACGCGGTCACCGGCAAGGGCGTCAAGGGCAGGGTGGACGGCAAGGCCGTCGTGCTCGGCAACCGCGCGATGATGGCGGATGCCGGGATCGACTTGTCGAAGCTCGCGGCGCGGGCGGATGCGCTTGCTGGTGAAGGCAAGACGGCGATGTTCGTCGCGGTCGACGGACGCGCGGCCGGCGTGGTCGCGGTCGCCGACCCGCTCAAGCAAGGCAGCGCCGAAGCCGTCCGGGCGCTGCACGACAGCGGCATGCGCATTATCATGGCCACCGGCGATAACGAACGCACGGCCAAAACCGTGGCGGAAAAGCTCGGTATCGACGATGTCCGCGCCGGCATCCTGCCCGAAGGCAAGAAGGCGCTGGTCGAAGAGTTGCGCGAGGCCGGCGCCAAGGTCGCGATGGCCGGCGACGGGGTCAACGACGCGCCGGCGCTTGCCGCCGCCGATGTCGGCATCGCCATGGGCACGGGCGCCGACGTTGCCATGGAAAGCGCCGGCATCACGCTGGTGAAGGGCGATCTGGGCGGCATCGTGCGCGCCCGCACGCTGGCGCGGGCGACGATCCGCAACGTCAAGCAGAACCTGTTCTTCGCCTTCATTTACAATGCGCTCGGCGTGCCGGTGGCGGCGGGCGTGCTCTATCCCTTCTTCGGCGCGCTGCTCTCGCCGATGCTGGCGGCGGCCGCGATGAGCCTGTCGTCGGTGTCGGTCATCGGCAACGCGCTGAAGCTAAGGGGGTTGAAGCTCTAAGCGAAGGTCTTGAAAAAGAGATTCATGCGAAGGCGGCAGGCCGTTGTTTCCGGATTCTTTTTCCTGGGCGCGACCAATCTGGACGAAACCCCGCTTCCACCGCCGCCAGAAACCCTCCCCGACCATATTGCAGTGGGTGGGCCAGTGGATGGGAAGAGACGGTCGAAGAGCCCGTTGGCTATTGGTCCCGGTTGATCCAGCCGGCATATCGCGCTTCAATACCTGTATTGGGGAAGGGGGTGCTCGATGCGTATGGTGCCGGTTTTGTGTTGCCGCGTGGCTGTCGATGTTGCCGGCGGGAGCATGATCTTGCCGGATTGAGGGGTCCCGATGCGGCCCCGATTCAAAGCGGTTTTTTTCTTTTTTCCGGCAGCGGCCGTTTTGACGGCCCTCCAGGCGCCGGCTCATGCAGGTGCGTGGCTGCAGGAGAAGGGGCACGGGCTGCTGATCCTTTCCACGACGATGCTGTCGGGCGACAAGGTCTTCGATGCCGCCGGCCATCCGTTCGATATTCCGCGCTACAACAGGTTCGATACCAGTGCGTGGCTGGAATACGGGCTGACGGACGGGTTGACGCTGGTACTGCGGCCGCAATTTCGCTCCGTCAGTCTCGGGAAGCCCTACAATCTGCACTATTCCGGCCTCGGCTACACGGGTCTCGGCGCGCGGATCGGCCTATGGTCGAGCGGCGGAACGGTGTTGTCTTTGCAGTCGATGCTGCGCATCCCCGGCGAACCTCTGGTGGGAAGTGCGCAGTTCGAGACCGAAACCCGACTGCTTTACGGGCATTCTTACAAGCTCGGCACATGGCCGGCCTTCATCGACACCCAATTTGCCTATCGTTTTCGGGCCGGCATTGCGCCGGACGAGGTCCGTTCGGACGTGACGTTCGGCGTGCGGCCGCGTCCGGATCTCATGATGATGGCGCAGGCCTTCAGCACTTTCTCGTTCGGAGGCTTCTATGCTTCGGGCTGGGAATACAAGGTACAGTTGAGCGCCGTGTGGGACTTCGCCAAGGACTGGTCAGTGCAGGTCGGCGGCAGCGCAACAGTCGCCGGCGTGAACGCGCTACAGGAGCGCGGATATTTCGCCGCGATCTGGAAACGCTTCTGAAATCCGTGAGACCGGGCTGCAAATGGCGTTCGGCCCCGCTTCGGTGTACCTTATGTACGCTCCGCTCCGGTGCTCGCCGAACGCCAGTTTCGCCTCGGCCTGACGGATTTGGGTCGCTTTTCCTGGAAACCCAAGGAAAATCAGTATGTGGCGCGGCCGCCGGTCAGGTCGAAGGTGAAGCCGGTGGTGAAGGAGCATTCCGGCGAGACGATGAAATCGATCATCGCGGCTGCCTCGTCGAGTTCGCCGGTACGCTTCATCGGAATTTTGTCGGTCATGTACTTGACCTGGTGGTCCGGCATCGCCGCCACCATGTCGGTGCGGATCACCGCCGGCGCCAGCGCGTTGATGGTGATGCCGGTCTCGGCATAGTCCTTGCCGGCGCTCTTCACCATGCCGATCAGCCCGGCCTTGGTCGCCGAATAGGCGAGCATGCCGGCATTGCCTTCCTTGCCGGCGATCGAAGCGACATGCAGGATGCGCCCCTTGCCCGCGGGCAGCATGGCCTTCACGGCAGCGCGGGTGAGGAGGAAGGCGGCATAGAGGTTGATGCGATAGACGCGGTCGAAATCCTCCAGATCGACCTCATGCGCAGGCATGCCCGTCTGGCCGGTGATGCCGGCGCAGTTGACCAGCACCTCCGGTGTGCCGACTTCCGCGGCGATTTTGGCGAAGACCTTCTCGACCTCTTCGGGCCGCGAGATATCGGCGGGGATTGCGAGCGCCTTCTTTTCGTCGCCGATCGAAGCCATGGACTTCTTGAGCAAATCCTCCTGAAGGTCGATGCCGACGATCCGGTCTCCCTTCGCCGCCAGCCGCTTCGCCACCGCAAGCCCGATGCCGCGCGCCGCGCCGGTGATGATCGCGATCCTCTCTTCGCCCATGCCATTTCCTCCGATTTCGCAGTCTGCTTGATTTCAGATTGCATATTGCCTTGCAAGGGGAAGCCCTATGCAGGGGCGGCTTTCGGGTGGGCCAGACCGGACGCTTCCGGCACGCCGGCAATCCGCGATACGTAGGGGCGCAGCGCGAACGCTATGATGAGGAACATGATGAATTGGGGGGAAGTCGAGCGGCCGAGTTCGTTCTCCACCAGATTGCCGACCAGGAACATGTTGGTATAGCCGAAGGCAAGCGTCAGGTACGGGTCCTTGAGATTGCCGACCGAGACCATGAACAGAAGCACGACGAACAGAACGGCAAGCAGCAGGAGCAGGATACCGACAACGCCGCCTTCGATGAGGATGGTGATGTAGCCATTGTGAAAATTGTCGAGCACCCAGCCGTAGATATCCTTGAAGGCCTGTACGCGCTCAGGCGTCCAGAAACCCTCGATGCCGAAACCGAGCAGAGCCCGGTGGCCAAGCTGGTCCAGCCCGTAGAACCACAGCGTGGTGCGGTTGGACGTGTTGATGGTCGTCCCGAGGATTCCGATCTTGTCTGCGGTCAGTTCCAAGGTCGGAACGGTCAGGTTCACCAGCGGAACGACGAGCGCGATGGAGACCAGGAAGACGACACGCTGCATGACGCGCGGAAGATGCGCGAGCGCAATCGAGCCGATGCCGACGGCGGCCGCCAGCAACCCGCCGCGAGAGCCGGAATTGACGAGGCAGACCGCCGAAATCGACGCGATCGCCAGCCGCCCGAGCCACGCGCCCCAGCGCCGTCCCGGCTCGCCGGAGAGCGGCAGCACCAGAGCGGCGACCAGAACCAGCGCCGAGATATAGCCGAGGCCGTTCTTCTGGCCGGCAATGCCGCGCCAGTCGCCTTCAAGTTCCCAGCCGGTCTCGATGCCCTTGTCGGGAAAGAGGATGACCACGATCAGCGACAGGACTACGAAAACGACGAGGCAGCGGTAGAGGATCGGTAGAATCTCGTCCATGCGCTTCATTCGCGCGATGCCGATCGAGACCAGCATGGCCGACAAAACCAGCATCGCCTTGATGAAGGCATTCGTGGACCCCTCGCTCCAGAAGGCCGAGAGCGCCGTGTAGGACAGGAAGGCGATGAGAACGATCCAGTCGCCGGCGAGCGATACGGCCAGCCCCCTTGTGCGGTAGGAATGGACGATGATGAGTCCGGAGACCGCCAGGAACAGGACGTATTTCAGAAGTTCCGCCTTCGCGCCGAACGCGGTTGTCGCGTCCGGAGCCCACAGCGACAGGGCGAAGAGCGCGTAGAGGGCGAAGCTCTCCATTCGCGGCGCATGTCCTGTTTGCATCGTTCGGGGCCTGATCGTTCGGGGCCTGATCGTTCCGGGGTCTATCGGCTCCATGGTGCGGCCCGGGCGGCCCGGCATCGGGCAGGCTCAATCGTTACCGGAAATGGTAAACAAAAGGCATGCGAAACCGATAATTAACCGCGGCCGGGTAGCGTTGAGGAGGGATTTCCCAGGGTATGTTCGGGTAGGAGCGTGTTTGATGCTCGAAGGCGAGGCGGCAGCGAGGCAGGCAAATCATGCCGGCATCGGCCCGGAGACCGTCGCCAGCTATCTCCAGATCGACCTTGCCCGCCTGCTTTTCTGGCTGCGCCGGGGTGCGAAATGGATCGTGCTTGCCGCGCTGATCGGGCTCATCGCCGGCGTGGCCTACGCCAAGCTTGCGAAGCCGCGCTACATGGTGACCACCGATATCCTGATCGATCCGAGCGGCCTGCAGATCGTGTCGAACGACCTTTTCGGCCAGAACGAACAAAAGGACGCGCTGCTCCTCAATGTCGAAAGCAAGCGCCAGACGCTCGTCTCGGGCAGCGTGCTTTTGAGGGCCATCGAGGCGCTCGATCTGGAGGACGACCCAGAATTCGTGCCGCCGCCTTCGTTGCTGTCCGGCATTCGCGCCCTTTTTGGCAGCGACGGCGCCGGCTTGCAGCGCAGCCCGAAGATTACCGCGCTCGAAACCTTGCAGAAGCGCCTGACGGCGCGGCGCGACGAGCGGTCCTTCGTCGTCACCATGTCGGTATGGACCTGGGATGCAAGTAAGTCGATCCGTGTCTCCGAGGCCATTATCAAGGCCTTCCGGGAAGAACTCGTGGCGGCGGATACGGCCGGCGCAAGGCGTTCGGTCGATGCGCTGACGATCCGGATCGGCGAGTTGAAGGACGATGTGAACAAGGCCGACGAGGCCGTGCAGGCTTTCCGGCGCGAGCACAAGCTGCAATCGAGCCAGGGCGAGCTCATCAGCTCGCGCTCCATGTCGCAGATCAACCAGCAACTCGTCGAGGCGCGGCAAAAGCTGATCGCTGCCGAGTCGCGGTATAGGGAGCTTTCCTCCTCGCATGCGGCCGATGCCGCCGCCACGCAATCGGCCACCATTGCGGCGCTGCGCGCCCAATACGCGGCGCTGAAATCCAAGGTCGCGGCGCAATCGAAGGTTCTCGGGCCCTTGCATCCGCAGGTCGTGCAGGAAAATTCCTCGCTCGGCGCCCTTCAGGCGGAGATCGACGCAGAGGTCAGGCGTGTCGTACATGCCGCGAAGAACGATCTTGAACAGGCGCGCTCGAACGTGGCGGCGCTGGAGGCCGAGGCGGCCTCCGCCGGCAAGGATGTGTTCACCGACAATGACGCGCAGGTAAAACTCAGGGAACTTACCCGCGAATCTTCGGCGAAAGCGGCGATCTACGAATCGTTCCTGCTGCGCGCGCGCGAGATTTCCGAGCGCCAGAAGCTCGACACCACCAACATCCGCGTCATCTCGCCGGCAGTGCTGCCCAAGAACCGAAGCTGGCCTCCCGGCACGATCCAGGTCGGCGGATTCGGCGCCATGGCGGGGATGGTGCTTGGCATCCTCGGCGTCCTCGGCTTCGGCATAGCATCGGATATGGGCCACGCACCCTCGCGCCGGATCATGGTGCCGTCGAGAGAGAAGGCGAACCGTCGCCGCGAGACGGTCAGGGAGCCTGAGGCGCACAAGCCGCCTCCCGTCATCGCGCCGTCGCTGCCGCGCAACGGCCGGGGCGGGTCGCTTCTCAATATGTGAACGGCGGGTCTTTCGACCCGCCGCCTGTTCCCTTCCTGATTTCCAGCATGGTCTTTATCCCGAAAACGGCGTCCACTTTCGGGAATGCATGCTTTTATCTCTTTGTTTGAGCATGATCTTTTCGGAAAACCGGTTCCCACTTTTCCGGATCATGCTTTAAGCGGCGATGAGGCCTCCATTCGGGATATGGACGTCGATCTCCAGCGTCGACATCGTATCGCCGCGCTCCATGGCGATCTGCACGTCGTCGTGCCCGACCTGCACATGCTTGGCGATCACAGCCATGATCTCCTCGCGCAATATGGCGACGAGGTCAGGCTGGCCACGGTTCTTGCGCTCATAGGCGAGCAGTACCTGCAGGCGCTCGCGGGCGACCGGCGCGCTGCCGCGCCGCTTGAAAAGATCGAAAAGCGTCATGCCGCCCTCCTTCCGAACAGCCGGTCGAAGAGACCCTGCCTGTGGAAGGGAAGCACGACCGGCAGGTCTTCGCCTTCCAGCCGCTTGGCTGCGTCGAGATAGGCGCGGGCGGCGGCGTTGGTTGGTTCGCTGAGCGTCACCGGCGAGCCGACGTTGGAGGCCCGCAGCACGCCCTGGTTCTCGGGAATGATGCCCAGCAGCGGCGTCGAGAGGATCTCGAGCACGTCGTTGATGCTGAGCATCTCGCCACGCGCGGCGCGTGCGGCGTCGAAGCGGGTCACCAGGACGTGCTTGTTGACGGTCTCGCCGCGCTCGGCCTTCAATGTCCTGGAATCGAGCAGGCCGATGATGCGATCGGAATCGCGCACCGAACTGACTTCCGGGTTGGTGACGATGACGGCCTCGTCGGCATGGCGCATGGCGAGCTGTGCGCCACGCTCGATGCCCGCCGGGCTGTCGCAGAAGACGTAGTCGAACTTCTCGCGCAGCGCGCCGATCACCTCGGCTACGCCTTCCTCGGTCAGCGCGTCCTTGTCGCGGGTCTGTGAGGCCGGCAGCAGGAAGAGCGTATCCACGCGCTTGTCGCGGATCAGCGCCTGCGACAGCTTGGCGACGCCTTGCGTGACGTTGACGAGGTCGAAGACCACGCGGCGTTCCGCGCCCATGATGAGATCGAGATTGCGCAGGCCGACATCGAAATCGACCAGCGCGACGCGCTTGCCGGTCTGTGCCAGCGCCGCGCCAAGGGCCGCGGTCGACGTTGTCTTGCCGACGCCCCCCTTGCCGGATGTGACGACCACCACCTTACCCATGTTTTTCTCTCCGCATTTGTTGTTGAACGCCGTTTAGCCCAGGGCCGAAACCCAAATCACTTCATTGTCGAGATAGGCCTGGATCGCCCCGCCGCGCGACGACGGTTCCATGTCGTCGGCGGTGCGATACCACCCGTCCACCGCCAGAAGCTCGGCCTCGTTCTTCCGGCAGAAGATGCGCGCGTCGGGGTTCCCCATGACGCCGGCGAAGGCGCGGCCGCGCAATGTCCCGTAGATATGGACGGAGCCGCCGGCGATGATTTCGGAGCCCGAGCCGACGGAGCCGAGCACGATCACGTCGCCATGCGGATGGAAGATCGACTGGCCCGAGCGGATCGGCGTCTCGATGATGAGCGTGTTCGCGCGTGTCGCGCGTGCGGTCTCGGCCTGTTGATTTGTATTGGCGGGGGCATTGGCGGGGGTGCTCGCGGGCTGCCTGCGCTCGGGCTGCTTTTCCTCGATAGCGATCGTGCGGGCGCCGGTCAGGAGAGGGGGCAGGTCCAGCCCGAGATCGTCGATGCCGTTCGCCTCGATCGCGCAAACACGGATGCCGCGATCGGCAAGCCCGTCGACGAGATCGATAATCTCCTCGGTATCGAGCGTGATGTGATTGAGGTTCAGCACCACCGGGCGGCCGGCGAAGAAGCCGGGAGAATTTTCGGTCCATTGGTCGAGCCCGTCGAACCATTCCGACAAGGGCGCTTCCGGCGCGAGCGCGAAGGCCACGAAGGAGCGCGCATTGAAGCGGATCTGCTTGCCAGTGACAGGCGCGGAACGGGTGTTCTTGAACGGGGCAATGTTGTTCACGGGACGGTCCTTACTGATTTGTTAACGCTATGCGCGGCGTGGTTAACGGAAAGTAAATACCATCCGCCCATGCCGGCTTTTTTTAACGGAATGGAAAGGTATGCCGAGGCCATCGCGATGCCCTGACCGCCGTGCATCCGGGCGACCGAAACGACGGGTGGGAATATAAATAATCGTATCAATCGCTATTGATCGTATTAATTGGCCGTACTTAGCTTGAACATCGCATTCCGACGACGGCCGGGCCTGGTCTCTGTCGGCGGTCGCGTGGAGGAGTGAGGCTGCGCCCGCAGCCGTCGTCGTGCTTGCCGGAACGGCGCTTGGCTGGGTCCATGGCTTCCTCATCACGAAACTGAAGATTCAGAACTCGAACGGCTCTACCACGATCCGTCGGCCCAGCGTGAACGCGTCGGCGACATGGACCATCGGCGAGAGGTCGACGTCGCTCCTGCCGGTGCGGATCAGTTCGGCGAAGCGGCGGTAGATGCGGGCATATTCGCGGCCGGGCAACTGCTCCACCTTTTCGCCGTCGATGACGAGCGAAGCGCCGCCGGCGGACAGCTTCATATGGCCGGTGTCGGCATCCACCTCGATGTCCCAGGTCTGCGGGCCTTCCTGCCGCCAGTCGAATTCCGCCGTCACTTCCGCGCCTTGCGGGCCTGCGAAGCGTAGCGAGGCGGCGATCGGCGTACCGCGATTTTCAGGGAAGGAGAGATCGGCCGATGCAAGGTGCAGCGGGTGCGGATAGATCGCGGTCAAAATGGAAAGCGCGTTGATGCCGGGGTCGAAGACACCGAGCCCGCCGGGCTCCCATATCCATTCCTGTCCCGGATGCCAGCGCCGGACGTCCTCCTTCCAGATAATGGCCAGTCGGTCGATCCTTTTGCCGGCGAGCCACGCCTTGGCGGCTGGGACGGCAACGGCGAAACGCGAATGCCAGGTCGCAAAGAGCGTGCACCCGTGTTGCGCGGCAAGACGCTCCAGTTCATGGACTTCGCTCAGCGTCGCGCCGGGTGGCTTTTCGAGCAGGACGTGGCGGCCGGCGGCAAGCGCCTCCACTGCATAGGAAAAGCGGGCTTGCGGTGGCATGCACAGCGCAACCGCGCCGATGTCGGGCCGTTTCGCCAGCATCGTGCCGAGATCGGGGAAGGCTTCGACACCCTCGACCGAGCCATGGCGGCTGACCGTCGCGGCAAGCTCGAAATCGGGATTGCCGCCGATCGAAGGCACGTGCTGGTCGCGCGCGATCTTGCCGATTCCGACGAGGGCGATTTTGTGCGGTGCGGTGGCCATGGGTGCCTTTCCTGGCAGTCGGCAGTCGGCAGTTTGCAGCAGGAATGTGGAAGACGGAGCGGAGTGGTCCGCTTCCGGCCGCCGATTGCTATGCGGCCGGTCCCCAGACGAACGTCGATACTCCCGGGGACGGGGGGATGTCGAGCCGAAGTCCCACC
>JAKDNM010000181.1 GCA_030456445.1 Hyphomicrobiales bacterium | reverse complement strand
TCGCCTCGGGCGGATAGGTGCTGGTCGTATCGCGCGCGACGAGGCGGTCGCCGGCGCCGAGCGCATAGACGATCTCGGTGATCGAGCCGCCGACCGCCACCAGCCGCGACGTGTCGATTTCCGATCCGGCCGGCTTTTCCTCGGCAAGGACCGCGCCCGGCCACGTCACGATCGCGGCCGCGAGCAAGGCGGCCGCCCCAAGGGCGGCGCGCCGGTTCATGCCTGATATTCGCAATGCCATCATTTTCCTTTGGCGTTTTCCTCAGGCGGCCGTCGGCCGGGCGATGCGCGGCAGGTTCTCGGCCAGGAAGCGCCAATCCCTGCGCTCCTCCTCGCCTTCCTTGCGCTCGCCGAAGAACTGGATGATGAGGTTGCGGTCGGCATCGAACGCCTCGACCGAGGTGACGTGGCCGTCGCTCGTCGGCTTGCGCACCACCCACGCCTCGGCGATGTGGTCGACACGCAGATGCAGGTGGAACGTCTCGTCCATCACGTTCAGCCACGGCCCCATCGGCTTGATATTGTTGACGGGGCCGGTGTGGATCTGCACGCAGCCGCGATTGCCCACGAAGGCCATGATCGGCAAGCCGTCATTGGCGGCGTGGTTGATCAGCGCGGCGACGGCCTCGCGGTCGAGCGGCCAGGCAAAGTCCTCGCCGATCAGTTCCAGCGCGCGCCGCCGTCCGAGCTTGAACTTGCGCAGCATGCCGAAGAACTGATGGACATCCTTCATCGCCTGCCAGCGCCGCCGGAATTCGTCGAGGTCGACCGGCACCGCATCGTCATGCTGCTCCGGCTCGACTTCGCCCGGTTCGACCGTACGCGACTGATCCTCCGAGCGGAGATTCTCGACAAGCTTGCGATAGGCATCCAGATCGGACGCCGGCCGCAGGTGAATCTTGTGCACGGCCTCCCCCGCCGCATCGAAGAATTGCAGGCTGCGGCGGAGATCCTCGCCTTCGCCCTTCTCGACCGCGAAGCCGTGCTTCCAGAGCGTCGGGAAAATCCTGAGGTCGATGTCCCTGTTCAGCACGATCGCGTGCTGCTTGCCGACATTGATATTTGCATAGACCCCGATTTTCTCGTGGACGGCGCTTTCGTTGCGCGTCAGCGCCATCACCTCGCCGACGGCGTTTAGCCCGTTCAGCAGAACGTCCATGTGCATTTCGAGACGGACCACGCCTTCGCCGCAGCGCGCGGCGACCAGTTCCGCCTCGGAGATGCCGAGCTGGGCGGCGAGGTCGCGCTCGCGCATCTTCGGGTTTTCGATACGCGCGCGGTTGATCCGGTCCGGCGCAGGCCGTGTAATCGCATCCATGGATGCCCCCTATTTGTTGAGAATGAGCTTGCCCTGGCGGGTGATCTTCAGCCGATAGAGCGCGCCATCGTGATCGATGACGATTTCGGTGCGGCCGGCGAACAGCGTGGCGCTGTCGAGCGTGCGCGTATCGGCCGATTGCGGCCGACGCGGCACAGCGGAAGTGAAATCCAGGCGACGGTACTCGCGCGGAATCTCGGGAGGCTTATGCGCGTTCACGGGTCGATGTCCCTTGGTCTGCGCCGGGCTGGCTCGGGGCTGGCTAGGCAACGTCGATTGCGTGATCTGATTTCTTGACACCCATTATCAGGTTTATTAGTGAGTGCAATACCGGAGTTGATTAGTCAAGTTTTACTGCGCCCCGGCAAATATCATTTTTTCGCGAGCAAGCCCCCGGCCAGCCAGCGTCCAACACTCGAGAGTGAGACGATGGGAAGTAAGGCGATGGGGCTGAGGACGATGGTCAGGGCGCTGCTAGTGGGCAGCGCCGCTCTGGCTTTGATGGCGGGTGGCGCGCTGGCGCAACAGGCGGCGCAAGACAACAACGCGCAGGCGGGAACCTCTGAAAAAGAGGCCGCCCCGGCAAAAGCCGCGTCCGGCAAGACGACGCGGCTCGACAAGATCACGATCGTCAGCCGCACCGGCGAATCGGCCATGGAGACCATGGCGTCCGCCAGCCATGTCGATCAGGAAGATATCGAACGGCGCATGGCCACGACGCCGACCGACGTGTTCTTCGGCATGCCGGGCGTGACCGGGCAGGCCGATGCGAGACGCGTCAACTCCAGCGTCAATATCCGTGGCCTTCAGGATTTCGGCCGCGTCGCCGTCATCGTCGATGGCGCGCGGCAGGACTTCCAGCGCTCCGACCACGGCACCCAATCGACCTTCTGGATCGATCCGGACCTCATCCAGTCCGTCGACGTGATCCGCGGGCCTGTGGCCAATACCTACGGTTCCGGCGCGATCGGCGGCGTCGTCTTCTTCGACACCAAGGACGCCGGCGACTTCCTGAAGCCGGATGAGCGCTGGGCGGTCTCGGAGACAGGCCGCTACGAATCGAACGGCAATGGCTGGGCGACCAGCACGACCGGCGCCTACCGCTTCAGCGACAGCGCCGACATCCTCGGCAACATCGTCTATCGCGACTACGGGGACTACAAGGACGGCGGCGGCGGCCGTCAGGCCGGAACCGGCTTCGACGCGCTCGGCGGCATGCTGAAGGGAACATTCCGCCCCACCGACTACAGCGAACTGAAGCTCGGCTGGATCGGCGCCAGCGACGGCTGGAACGAAGTCGGCGGCGGCGTGCCTACCTACGATCTCGATCTCAAGCAGAACACCTTCACGGCACGCTACAACATCACCGATCCGGATCGCACCTGGCTCGATCTGCACGTCAACGCCTCCTACAACAAGACCACGCTCGACCAGACGGCTCTCGTTGAAATCAAGAACCGCTACGATCCGGTCACCGGCCTGCTGACCCCGGTGCCCGCCGGATCGCAATCGACCTACGATATCGGCACGCTGAGCTTCGATATCTGGAACACGTCTCGCTTCGAGACCGGCGCCGTGTCGCATGAACTGACCTATGGCGGCGACTGGGCAAGCGACGATGTCGAGACGGGCGGCACCGCCGGCGGCAACAGCTTCTACACGCCTTCCGGCCGGCGTACGGTCTGGGGCGCCTATATCCAGGACAAGGCAAGCTGGGACTGGCTCGAAGTAGTCGCCGGTCTTCGCTACGATAATTACGGCCTGAAGGGAGACGGCATAAGGTCTTCAGGCGACCGGCTCTCGCCACGCATCACCGTGGGCGTGACCCCTTTCCAGAGTGCCGGGCTGGACGGCCTGCAATTCTACGGCACCTATGCGGAAGGCTATCGATCGCCCTCCCTTTCCGAGACGCTGATCAGCGGGCTGCATCCGGCTACGGTCGTCTTTCCATTCTTGCCCAATCCGAATCTCCGTCCGGAGAAGGGAAAGACCTGGGAGTTCGGCGTTAACTACCGGACCGACAGCCTGATCGCCGCGAACGACGCGCTGCGCCTGAAGGCAGCGTATTTCCACAACGACATCGATGATTACGTCGATGGAAACAGCGACATTCCTGCCGGTACCGGAGCATGTCCTGCGGTGCCGCCCGGGGTGCCGGTTTTCGATCCGGCCCATGGTGTTTTCACCGGCTACATCCCGTTCTGCTCGCAATACCAGAATTTCGCCAAGGCAAAGATACAGGGCTTCGAACTGGAGGGCGTGTACGACGCCGATTGGGGCTTTGCTGGTCTATCGGCCTCTTTCATCAACGGCCACACGATCTCGTATGAAGGCGAGCGCGCCGATCTCGTCACCACGCCGTCCGCGCAGGTGACCGGGCAACTGGCATTCAAGTTCCTTGAAGACAGGCTCATCGTCGGCAGCGAAGTCCAGTACAACCGCAAGCCCAAAGGCAACCCGATCGCCAAGGACTATACGCTCGTCAACGCCTTCGCCAGCTATCGCGTCAACAACAACTTCAAGTTCGACTTCCGCGTCGACAATATCTTCAACACGAAATACGCAAATCCGTTGAACAGGGATGTCGACAGCCGGCAGAGGCCCGTCCCGGCGGTCTACGAACCGGGCGTGACCTTCAAGCTGGCCGCCACCATGCGCTGGGGAGGTTGAGGATGGCGGGCTTGCGTCGCCTCCTCGCCGCCCTCGCGGCCTGCGCGTTGCCGGTGCTGGTGGCGCCGGCGGCGCTGGCCGGGGATGCGGCCAAGAGGACGGCGCCGCCGGCTGCCGGGCTTTCGCTTGAACTCAACGCCTTGCAGCCCTCTGACAAGGGTTGCAGGCTGACCTTCGTCATCGCCAACCATCTTTCCGGCGATATCGCCAAGGCGGCCTTCGAGATTGCGCTTTTCGATCGCACCGGGGTGGTCGACCGGCTGACGGTGCTCGATTTCCGCGAACTGCCGCGCGGCAAGACCAAGGTCAGCCGCTTCGACCTGCCCGGCGCCGATTGCAGCAAGATCAGCCGCGTCCTCGTCAACAGCGCGACCGAATGCAGCGGGTCGGGGATCGAGCCGTCCGACTGCCTGACGAAACTGCAAACGGCTACCCGCGCGGAAGTCGAGTTCGGGAGTTGATGCCGTGTTCCCCGCCGCGTCCAAATCATTCGAACGGCGGACAGCCAGAGCCGGCGGCGAGCAGCGGCGCTCGCTGCCGGCAGGCCGTTTTGCGCGGCATCACGAGGCCGCCATCCACATCGACATCGCCGCGCTTGATCCGGCTGGTTTTGCGGGCGCGGCGAACGGGCCCAACGGCTTTTCGATCGGGCTTCCGGAAAGCGCCTTTCGCGGCGCCGGTGGCGAGCCAATCTGCTTCATCGAGCTTCCGCCCGAGAACGAGGCGGTCGACGACGGGCGGCTGGATGCCTGCCCCGACGCATCGGCGGCACTGACGCCGCGCATCGCCAGCCAGGCCGGCCGGCGCACAAAGCTCACCCTTTTCGCATCGGTGGCATTGCACGTTCTGGCGGCCGTGTCGCTCATCACGTGGATGCAGGATGACGGCGCGCTGATCGCCGGCGGCACGCCGAGCGAGATCGCTGGCATCGGCAACGCCTCGACGGACCAGATCGCGAGCGGCGCTGCCGTCAATGTGACGATCACCACCATACCCATCGTCAAGGCGCGGCCGGTGGAAACCCTGCGCGCAGTCGACGAACCGGCACAACCCGTCGAGGAGGCCGCCACGGCCGAGCCGGTGAGCAAAACGCGGGCGGAAGCGGCGCGTGTTGTGGAAACCCGGGACACCGGGCCAGCCGCCACAATAGCTTCGCAGGCTTCCAAAGCACCCGACGCCGTTCAGCCGCAGCCGAGTATCGCCGCGGTCGAGGCCGACATGGCGGCATCCGTTTCCGACACGCCGGAAATCCTCGCAGCCGCCACCCTGTCGGACGATGCCGACGCCGCACCGGTCGCCCTGGCGCTCGCGGAAGCGGTGCCGGATACGGAACCGGTCGAGACCGGCCATGCTGGAATCCCGCCGGAGGAAGGCGCGCCGCAACTGGCCGAACACGCGCCATTGCCCACGCCTCGTCCCGAAAAGGGGGAGCAGCCGGTAGAGAAGACCGAAAAGCGCGCGCCCGAACCTGAAAAGAAAAAACCTGTCCGCACCGCCGCGCGCACTACGGCACCCGGGTCCGGCGGGCGCGACCAAGCCGACGCCAAGCGC
>JAKDNM010000053.1 GCA_030456445.1 Hyphomicrobiales bacterium | reverse complement strand
GCTCTAGAAGCCTTCCGGAAACAGGCTATCCGCCTCTCGGGCGCATGCGCTCGAAGATGCGTGGAATGGCGATGACGGCGATCAGGAGCGCGCCGGTATAGACGCTGACCACCTGGCCGGGAATGTTGTTGAGCGACATGCCGAAGGTGACGAGACCGAGCACCAGTACCGCGAGGAAGACACCGAGGATCGAGCCGACCCCGCCGGCGATGGAGACACCGCCGAGGATCACCATGGTGACGATGTCGAGCTCCCAGCCGAAGGCGATGTTGGAGCGCATGGAACCCAGCCGTGCCGCCAGAAGCGCGCCAGCCAGCCCCGAAAGCGCGCCGGACACGCCAAAGAGGAGGAAGCGCAGCCGATCCACCGGAATGCCTGAGAAGCGAGCGGCGACCGGATTGGAGCCGATGGCGAAGAGCTGCCGGCCAACCGCAGTCTTGTGTAGAACGATGCCGAAGATCGCCGCCATTACGAGGAAGATCAGGAAGGAAAGCGGCACCGGCGGGATGAACAGCCAGGACACGCCGGACTGAACGAAGGGGATGAAATAGTTCTGGCCGAGGGTCAGGAACCCCTGCGGATAGTGTGTCAGCGCCTGGTCGCCGAGCACTACCTGGGTGAGGCCGCGAAACAGCGACATGGTGCCGATGGTGACGACGATGGAAGGCAGGCGGATATAGGCCACCAGGAACCCGTTGAAGACGCCGCATAAGAGTCCGACGCCGATGCCCACCAAAAACAGCACCGGCGCGCCGAAACCGGCATCGGCCGCATAACCGATCGCCATTGCGGCGAGCGCGATGATGGCGGCGACCGAGAGATCGATGTCGCGCACCAGGATCAAAAGCGCCATGGCGAGCGCGATGATCGCCTTCTCGGAGAAATTCGAGGTGGCGTCGGCGAGATTGTAGACGTCGAGGAAATAGGGCGAGACGATCGAATTCACGACGATCGTCAGCACGAACAGGATAACGAGGATCACTTCCCAGCGCAGCAGCGTGGCGGAAAGCCGTCTCGGCGGCCGGTCGAGAACGGCATAGCGTTCTTCCGTCGGCACGGAGGCGCTCATGACCGCTGGCGCCCCAGACGCCTTGCTTCGGGCAGGATGAGCTTGTCTGGTCTTCTCTCGGCGCGCGCGTTGATGACGACGGCGGCAAGGATGACCGCGCCGGAGATCGCCATCTGCCAGAAGGGCGTGATCTGGAGCACCGGTAGCGCCGTGTTGACGATGCCGAGGAAGAGCGCGCCGAGCAGCGCGCCCGGCACCGTGCCGACGCCGCCGCCAATCGACACTCCGCCGATCACGCAGGCCGCAATGACGGTCAACTCATAGCCGTTGGCGATCTCGGAATAGGCGACGCCGTAGCGCGCCACCCACAGATAGCCGCACAGGCCCGAAACCGCGCCGGAGATCGAATAGGCGAGGAATTCCTGTTTTCCCTGGTTGATGCCGCAATAACGCGCCGCGACCGGATTGCCGCCGACCGCGTAGAAGCCCCGACCGGTGCGGGCAAAGTTCAGGAACACCCAGAAAAGCACCGAGACGGCGATGGTAATCCAGATCGGCGTCGTCAGGCCGAGGAAACTGTCCTTCGGGAAGGCCTGGAAGGAAACGCCCATTTCGGAGGCGTTCACCTGGTCGCCGCCGGCGATGATGATGATCATGCCGCGATAGACGGCAAGCGTGCCGAGTGTCACGACGATGGAGGGGATGCCGAGTGCCGCCACGAGCGCGCCGTTAATCATGCCGAGCACGAGGCCCGACAGGACGCCGGCAAGGATCATCAGGACGAGTGGCACGTCCGGATAATACTGGCTGACCAGAGCGGCGAGGAACCCGGAGAGCGCGAGGTTCGCGGCCACCGAAAGGTCGATGCCGCGCGTCAGGATGACCACCATCTGCGCCAGCGCCATCATGAACAGCACAGACGTTTCGGTCAGCATGTCGGAGAGGTTCTCCCACTCGACGAAGACCGGCTGGTAAAGTCCGATGACGGCGACCGCGAGGGCAAGCGCGACGGCAAGAAGAAACTCGCGCGACTTCCAGACCGCGCTCACGCGGCTTCCTTTCGTGCGCCGGTCGCCGCGCCCACGATTTCCTCGGCGCTCCATTGGCCGCGCCGGAATTCCTCGACCATGCGGCCTTCCTTCATGACGATGACGCGGTCCGCCAGCCCCATCACTTCCGGCAGTTCCGACGAAATCAGCACGACGGCCAGCCCGTCCTCCGCGAGTTCTCCAATGAAATCGTGGACGGCGGCCTTGGAGCCGATATCAATGCCCTTGGTCGGTTCGTCGAGGATGATCATTTTCGGGCGCGTCGCCAGCCATTTGGCGATCACCACCTTCTGCTGGTTGCCGCCGGAAAGCTCGGACAGGCGCTGCTCCCAGTTCGCTGCCTTGACCGCGAGCCGCCGGCCGAAGCGGCGCGTCTCCTCCTGTTCCGCCGGACGGGAGAGGAAAAGCCCGCGCACATATTTCTGGAGATTGGCGAGCGTGACGTTCTCGCGTATGCCGAGCGACAGCACCGCGCCCTGGTCCTGCCGATCCTCCGGCACATAGGCGATGCCGGCGCGGATGGCGTCCGACGACGACCGAATGGAGAGCGGCTTTCCATCGAGGAGCACGCGGCCGCGCGTGATCGGCGTGATGCCGAACAGGCCCTGCATCGCTTCGGTGCGCCCGGCTCCGACGAGCCCGTAGAGGCCGAGAATCTCGCCCTTGCGGAGATCGAATGATACATCGGCATATTCGGTGGCGTTTGAGAGGCCGTCGACGGAAAGCACCACCTCGCCGATCGGCACGTCGCGCTTCGGGAAGACCTGATCGACCGGCCGCCCCACCATCATGCGGATCAGCTCCGCTTCGGTGACCGACGAAATCGGCCCTTCGCCGACCTTCTCGCCGTCGCGCAGGCAGACGAAATCGTCGGCGATGCGGAAGATCTCATCGAATTTGTGGCTGATGAAGACGATGGCGCGCCCCTCTTGCTTGAGCTGCGCGACGATGCGGAAGAGGTCGTCTATCTCGTTGGCCGACAGCGCCGCCGTCGGCTCGTCCATGATGACGACCCGCGCCTCGTGGGAGAGCGCGCGGGCGATTTCGACCAGATGTTTCTGGGCGACGGACAGGCGCTTGAGCGGCAGGCCGGGCGCAATGGGCGCATCGATGCGGCGGAGCAGCTCCGCCGCTCTCTCACGCATCGTGCTCCAGTCGACAAGCTGCGCCGAAGCAGTCGGCATGTGGCCCATGAAGATGTTCTCGGCGACGGTAAGTTCGTCGAACATCACCGTCTCCTGGTGGATGGCGGCGATGCCGGCCGCCCAGGCGTCGCGCGGCGAGAAAAATTCCTTCGGCTCCCCGCCGACGCGTATCTCGCCTTCGTCGGGGTGGTAGATGCCAGTCAGCACCTTGACGATCGTCGATTTGCCGGCGCCGTTCTCACCGACGACAGCCGTCACCCGGCCGGGCCGGAACGACAGGCTGACGTCATTGAGCGCACGCACGCCGGGAAAGCTCTTGGAAATGCCGGAAAGGGTGAGGATGGGATCGGGCACGGTTTTCCGGCTCAGGAGAAGACGAATGGGCTGGTTAAAGCATAACGAAAACCCCCTCTCCGGTTCGCTTCGCGAACCACCTCTCCCTCACGAAGTGGGGGAGAGGTATCGCGCGAAGCGCGACGGAGAGGGGGTTCTTCATTGACCTGGAAGTCTGTCCAACGGCCGCTCAGAAGATCTTCGCGTATTCCTCGACGTTCGATTTGTCGAAGACGAAGGGTTCGCCCATGATGCATTCGCCGTCCTTGCCGACGGTGGTCTCGCCCTTCTTGCCCATTGACAGTTTCGAGCCTTCCGTGGTCGGCTTGCCGGCGAGGATGTCGTTCATGATGTAGGTCGAGGAATAGCCGTAATCGACCGGATTCCAGATCGCGAACGTATCGCAGGCGCCCTTCAGCACATAGTCCTTCATCTCGGAAGGCAGGCCGAGGCCGGTGATGAAGACCTTGCCGACCAGCCCGCCATCGACGATCGCCTTGGCGCCGGCGCGGATGCCGATGGTGGTCGGCGAGATGACGCCTTTCAGGTTGGGATGCGCCTTCACCAACCCCTGCATCTCGCGGTAGCTCTTGTCGTCCTGGTCGTCGCCATAGACGGTCGCCACCAGCGGCATGTCCTTGTATTTGGGATCTTTCCATTCCTCCTTCATGGCCGCGATCCAGGAATTCTGGTTGGTCATGGTGGAGGCGGCGGAAAGGATCGCGACCTCGCCCTTGTAGTTCAGCGTCTTGCCGATCATCTGCACCTGCTTGGCGCCGATCAGCGGCGTCGAGGAAGCGGATAGATGGACGATGCGGCCCTCCGGCGCGATCGCCGAATCGAAGCTCATCACCTTGATGCCGCGCTGCATCGCCTTCTTGCCGACCGGCACCAGCGCGTTGGCGTCGTTGGCCGAAACGATGATGCCGTCGACATGCTGCGCGATCTGCGCGTCGATGACGGCAATCTGGTCCTCCGCCGTCGGCTTCGCGGACGCGGTATAAATGATCTCGATGCCGCCGATCTCCTTGGCGGCGTTCTTGGCACCCTTGGCGCAGGCGTCGAAATAGCTGTTGCCGAGATTCTTGACGATCATGGCGATGCGCTTGTCGGCGGCGCGGGCCTTCTGCGTCAGGATGGCTGGCGCGGCAACGGCGAATGCCGCCCCGGCGCCGAGTTTAAAGACGGTACGGCGTGTGGTCCTCATGGCAATCTCCTCCCTGCCAATGCCTCAATGCCCTGACCGGCCGGGCCGGCCCGCGCGATGGCGCCTCCGATGTTGCCACCTGTAGGCGACGATCATCGCGAGCAAACTAGCACCAATCGCGGCGGCGGCAACATCTTGTCGAAACGTTTTGGTACCTGAATCGGAACGAGCCATCGGTGTCCGCGCCTTCGATGCCGGCCCGAAACCGCCCACGACGCCTCCGAGCACCTGTCTACCTTCTCCTCGGTCCGACCGGATGGAAGGGTGAATACGTATCCCCGTTCAGGATGGACTTGAACGACAGGGGCAATCGACCGGGATGGAATTAACCGGCTTCAGCCAGGCGAGCGGCGAGGACGGTACGGACGAGTTCCCGCAGACTTGGCTCGTCCGGGTTCACGGCCTTGCCGGCCACGCCCATGCGCTGCTGGATTTCGGCGGTCTCGGCGGCTAATCCACCTCTCAGGCCGAGCGCGTCGAGCGTCGCGGCACTTTCGCGCATCTCGGCGGCACGGCGCGCGCCGTGCCTCAGCGTACGCTCGAACTGGTACGGCGCCATCTTCGGCAGATCGAGGCCGGGATAGCTCGTCGAGAGCGAAGCAAGGATTTCATCGAAGCAGCCGGAAGCCTCGGCGGCAAGCAGCGCTTCGACCGTTATTGCCTCAAGTCCCTTCACGAAGAGGGAGCGCACCATCTTGACGGCGGTCGCAGCGCCGGGCCTGTCGCCGACGACCCGACCGTTAAACCCGAGCCCGGCCATCTCTTCCGCCAGCCGATCGACCTCTTCGCCTGCCAGCAGCACCGGCGTGCGATGGCCGTGCGGATGGACCGGCGCCATCACCGCCATGTCGAGATAGACGGCGCCCGCCGCCTCCACTTCCGATGCCGTCTCGCGCTTGCGCCGCGGTGACACCGAATTGAGGTCGACGAGAACCTGCCCCTGAACAAGATGCGGCAGAAGCGAGCGGGCGGCGATCAGGCTCTGGTCGGCGGTGACGGCGCTGACGATCCAGTCGGCGTCGCGCAGCCCGGCAGGCGTCTCAGCAATCGTGACATTGCGCTCCAGCATGGCGGCGCGCATCGCCTCGGCACCCGCCTCCTCGCCAAGCAGGATATCGTAAGCCGTAAAGCCGATGGCTTGCGGCACGAGACTGTCACAGAAGGCCCGCGCGGCCTCTCCGAAGCCAAGAAATCCGATACGCATATTCCGTCCCTGCCAATCTATCGCCCGAAGAGCACCCCGTCGAAGAGCTTGCGCGCGGTCCTGAGGATCGCTGCCTTGAGAAGATTGCCGTCGGCATCGAGCGTGGCGACGACCGTCATCTCGCCGATCGGATGCTCGATCGAAAGCGACTTTTCCTGTCCTTCCGGCAATACGGCAAGCTCGGCCGCCGGCCCCTCGGGAAGCAGGCAGGCGGTAGCGACCGAGACCGCGCCGAGCACGCCGATCGCGTCGTGACAGCGATGCGGGATAAAGGTGCGCGTCGAGACGGTGCCGCCATTCAGCGCTTTGGAGATCATCGTCATCTTGGGCACCGTCTTGTCGGAAACATCGCCGAGATTCATCAGCGGCCCAGCCTTCAGCCGGATCGCCTCGAGCTTCTTGCGCAATGTCTCGTTGGCTTCCAGTTCAGCCGGCGTCTCCGTACCCTCGATGCCCATATCGGCGGCTTTAAGCACCACGCAGGGCATGCCGTTGTCGATCAGCGTGCAGGCGATGCCCTCGATTTCGTCGCTGGCGTTGCCGGTCGGCAAAAGCGAGCCGCATGACGAGCCGGCCGTGTCCTTGAAGACGATCGGCACGGATGCCGCCGTGCCCGGCACGCCGTCGATGCGAGCCTCGCCCCCGTAAGCGACACGGCCGCCGGGCGTCTGGATCGTCGCGACGGCCGTCTGCCCTGTGTTCTCCATGAAGATACGGACTTCGGTCGTGCCATCGGCGGCTTCCAGCAGGCTCCGTTCGATGGCGAACGGTCCGACGCCGGCAAGGATGTTGCCGCAATTCTGCCGGTCCGAGACGATCGGCCGGTCCACGAAGACCTGCAAGAAGAGATAATCCACGTCGACGCCGGGGCGCGCCGACCGGCGCACTACCGCGACCTTGGAGGTCAGCGGGTTGGCGCCGCCCATGCCGTCGATCTGGCGGGCGTCCGGCGAGCCCATGGCGGAAAGCAGGAAGGCATCTCGCGTTCCCACATCGGCGGGCAAATCCCCGGCAAGGAAATAGCCGCCCTTCGAGGTCCCGCCGCGTATCCACATGCAGCGGACGCCGTCAGTCATCGCATTCATTTCGATCTCCTGCGGCCCGATCCGGGCCAGCGCTCAAATATACTTCAAGCCCTTTGCCGCCAGCTTCTCGCGCATGTCGTAAATATCGAGGCCGAGTTCGCCGGCAGCAAGGCGCTTGCGCTTGTCGGCCTCATTGGCGATACGCGCCTCGGCCTTCTTCAGCACTTCCGCCGCTTCCTCAAGCTTGACCACGCATACACCGTCATCGTCGGCGACGACGACATCGCCCGGCCGCACATACGCGCCGGAGCAGACGATCGGTATGTTGATGGAGCCGAGCGTCTCCTTGACCGTCCCCTGTGCATGGATCGCCTTCGACCAGACCGGAAATCGCATCTTCGTCAGGTCGGCGACGTCGCGCACGCCAGCTTCGATGATGAGGCCCCGGCAGCCCCGCGCCATCGCCGAGGTCGCGAGCAGGTCGCCGAAATAGCCGTCCGTGGAAGGGCTGGTGGGAGCAAGAACAAGAATGTCACCGTCCTTCAACTGCTCGATCGCCACATGCAGCATCCAGTTGTCGCCGGGCGGCGCGGAGACCGTCACCGCCGAGCCGGCAACCGAGGCACCTTTGTAGATCGGCATCATGATGTGAGCCATCAACCCGGTTCGGCCCTGCACCTCATGCACGGTCGCCACACCGCATTCGCCGAGCCGGCGGACGGTTTCCGCGTCGGCCCGCTCGATATTTTGTACGACGACGCCCGACATTACAGTTTATCCCCCATCACAGTTCATCCACCGTTCGCGGAAAGACAGACTGGAAGCCTTCCGCATGGGTCGCGTCGCGCCCGCCCGACTGCCCGCCTGAATTGCGACGGAAATGATTGCCCCGGTTTTCGGCGACGTTGGTGTAATAGTGCCAGAGGTGCTGCTGGCCTTCCATGCACTCGATCGCCGCCCGCTTCTTGTCCCAGACTTCCGATATGTCGAGGAAGACGTCCGGCTTCCACCCCATCTGCTCGGTCTGGTGCGGCTCGAAGAGGTAAAGCTGCGGCGCGCCGAGCACTTTCTGGCCGGGATTGTGGCCCCAGGCCTGTGCCACCATGCGGCATTCGAGCGCCACCTGCGTGGCGTACATGTGGTCGGTGTTGTAGGGGTCGTAGTTGGAGTGGCTGAGCATGAAGGCGGGCTGCACGGCGCGGATCACATCGACCAGCCGGAACTTTGCCGCCCGGTCCATCTCCAGCGGATAATCGCCGAGATCGAAGAACTGGATGTCATAGACGTCGAGCACCTTCGCCGCGGCTTCCGCCTCCTTGCGGCGCGCCGTCTTCACCTTCTCCAGCGTCATGCCTTCCTGCTTCCACAGCTTGGCGCTTTCGCCGCGCTCGCCGAAGGAGAGGCAGACCACTGTCACCTCGTAGCCCTTCTTCCGATGCAGCGCGATTGCGCCGCTGCAGCGCCAGACAAAGTCGGCTGCATGGGCGCTGATGACAAGAGCCGTCTTGGCCATGAAAACTTCCCCTTGATTAGTCAGTTACGATCGCTTCAGCCCCGGCCAGTAAAGGCGCGCCGGATTGTCGACAAGCAAGGCCTGCATGGAATGTTCTTCAGGTGCTATCAGCGGCAGCAGGTCGACCAGCGCGCCGTCATCGGGCATGTCCTTCTTGATGTTGGGGTGAGGCCAGTCCGTGCCCCACAATACCCGATCGGTAAAACGCTCGACAAGCATGCGCGCGAACGGCACCGCGTCATGGAAAGGCGGGCCGGCGCGGGATATGCGTTCCGAGCCGCAGACCTTCACCCAGAAGCGCTTATCCTCCATGAGGTCCAGCAGCATTTGGAAGGCCGGCTGGTCTGTGCCCTGGCTGGCGTCGACGCGGCCCATATGGTCGATCACCATGGTGACCGGCAGGCTCTTCAGCACCGGGGCGAGCGTTTCCAGCCGGTTCGCATCGAAATGCACGACGGTATGCCAGCCGAGCGGCCGGATTTTCTCGACGATGGCGCGCACCGCATCGATATCGGCGTCCTTGCCGAGATGGGAGACGAAATTGAAGCGCACGCCACGCACGCCGCCCTCGTGCAGTTTTTCGAGTTCCGCTTCGCCGACATCGCGTCCGACCATCGCAATGCCGCGATACTTGCCGCCCGATGCCGCGATCGCGTCGAGCATCGCCGAATTGTCGGTGCCGTGGCAGCTTGCCTGTACGAGCACGGAACGGTCGATGCCCAGCAAGCGGTGGAGCGCGAACAGCTTCTCCTTCGGCGCGTCGACCGGCGTATAGGTCCGCTCGGGCGCGAAGGGAAATTTCGCCGCCGGCCCGAAGACATGACAATGCGCGTCGCAGGAACCGGCGGGGAGTTTTATGTCGGGCCTTTTCGGGCTTGGATCGTAGGGGAGATTTGTCACGGCAGTCATTCAGGATACTCTGTTTTCCAGCCTGGGACGGACGCCCGCTTCACGCTCGGAGACGGCGATACGATAGAAAAGAATGGCGAGCCCGATCATGCCGGCGATCCTGGCGGCAAGGGTAACCGGGTCGTCCGCCATGGCGGCGGCCGGCCACAGCACGAGCGCTGACGCCACGGCTATCATAAGGCGCTCGCCGACACGGAGCGGACGCACCAGCCATCCCGCGAACGCTATTGACAGCGATACCGTGCCGATAAGCGCGATCGTGGTGGACAGGACAATCTCCGTCGGCGTGCCGATCAGGAGCAGGCCCGGCATGGAGACGAACAGGAAGGGCACCAGCAGTTTGACGAAGCCCAGGCGTACCGCTTCATAACCGGTCTTGTTGACATCGGAGCCGGCGATGCTGGCCGCCGCGAAAGCGGCCATCGCGACAGGCGGCGTGATCGCGGACACAAGACCGTAGTAGAAGATGAACATATGTGCGACCAGCACCGGCACGCCGAGTTGCGTCAATGCAGGCGCGACGAGGACCGCCAGCAGAAGATAGGCGGCCGAGGTCGGAAGGCCCATGCCGAGAACGAAGGACGTCAGCGCCGTCAGCACGAAGATCAGCCATATGTTGCTGCCGCCGAGTTCGACGATGAGGCCAGACAGCATCAGGCCGAGGCCGGTCAGGTTGAGGATGCCGATGACCGCTCCGGCGGCCGCGACCGCAGCGATGATCGGCAGCGTCGAGACCAGAGTATCGCGGCACACGAGGACGAGATCAATCGGTCCGACTCGTGTGTCGCGGTGCCATGGGGATACCAGCAAGCCGAAGACGATGCAGATGACCGCCGCCTGGGTCGGTGTATAGCCGTCGATCAGGAAGCCCACCAGGGCGAAGAGCGGCACAAGAAGATAGCCGCGCCGGATCAGTGTCTCCTTCAAAAGGTCCAGACCGGCGCCTGCGTCGCGCGCCAGATCGAGCCTGCCCGCCTCCAGCCGCACCGCCACCATCAGCGCGATGACATAGAGTCCCGAGGGAATGATCGCTGCGAGCGCTATCTGCGCGTAGGGCATGCCGATGATCTCGGCCATGAGGAAGGCGGCCGCCCCCATCACCGGCGGCAGGATCTGGCCGGCGGAAGCCGCGGCGGCCTCGATGCCGGCAGCCGTCGCGGGAGCATAGCCGGCGCGCTTCATCAAAGGGATGGTGAAGGTGCCCGTCGTCACCACATTGGCCACCGCGCTCCCATTGATGGTGCCCATCAGGGTGCTCGACAGCGCCGCCGAAAGGCCCGGCCCGCCCTGCACCCGGCCGGTGATGCCGCGCGCGATGTCGACGAAGACCTCGCCGGTGCCGATGCGCATAAGCAGCGAACCGAGCAGTGCGAAAAGGAAGATATATTCGACCGCCACGCCCATCGGCACGCCGTAGATACCTTCCGTGGAAAGCATCAAGGTGGATGTGAGCCGCCACAGATCATAGCCTCCATGGCCGTACTTGCCCGGAATGAGATAGCCGAAATAGGCGTAGAGGACCCCGACCACCACGAGCACGACCAGCGCCCAGCCGAGCGCGAGGCGCGTCAGCACGAGCAAGGCCGCCATCAGCCCTATGAAGATCCACAAATCCGGCGGAGACGCCATCGCGCCGCGCAAGATGATGTCGGTGTAGTTCTGCCACAAATGGTAGCCGGGCACGAGCGAGACGACCGCCAGCAGATAGCAGCCGTGACGCACAATGTCCCGCCGCGCCTTGATGCCGACATAGGCCAGGCCGGCAAAGGAAACGAGCGAGAAGAAGATCGAGCGGAGGATCAGCGCCGTGATCAGGCCGAAATAGGCACCGTAGATGACGAGCGCCGTGATAAGCACCGACGAAATCCCGGCCAGGACGGAAACCGCCATGATTTCCGTCCTGCCGCGTTCGATCGGAAGATCGAGCCGCAGTTTTTCCAGCACCGATGCCATCCTGGGCGGTCTCCCGTCGCTTCGGTTATTTCGACTGCTCGTCGAAGAACTTCTTCGCACCGGGGTGCAGGTCGATGGGCGTCTTGGTCGCCATCTCCAGCGAAATCGCCTTCGCCTGCGGGTGGATGCCGCCGAGTTCCTTGAGATGCGTGAACAGCGTCTTCGTGATGTCGTAGATCAGCTTTTCATCGGCATCGGCCGCGGTGAAGATGGTGGCCGGGTCGTTGATTACCTTCACCGGCCCTTCCAGGTCCGAGTAGGTCTCCTTCTTGACTTCGTAGAGCTGGTAGAAGGGATATTTTTCCAGGAGATCGCCGAGCTTGTCTTCCTCGACGGGGATGAGCACCATGTCACGCTGGGAATCCAGATCGATCAGCGCGGCGGTCGGCGCTCCCGCCAGCACCGAGGCTGCCTGGACGGTCCCGTTGACCAGCGCATTGGTGCCTTCCGTGTAGGAAAGGAACTGAGGGGTGATCTTGTCGAAAACGCCATACGCCTCGAGGATGCGCTGCGAGATCACGGCCGAGTTGCTGCCGGGCGGTCCGAGGCTGACCGACTTGCCGGCGAGGTCGCCGAACGTCTTGACGCCGGTTTGCTTCAGCGTCGCCACCTGCAGCACGGCCGGATAGAGATAGGCCATGGCGGCAACGGCCTGAGGCTTCTTGAACGCCCCCTGCCCGTTCTTCGCTTCGAAGAGCGTGGACGACGAGGAAAAGCCGAAGGTCATCTGGCCGGCGACGACGCGCCTGATGTTCTCGATGGAGGCGCCGGTCACCTCGGCCCGCGCCGAGGTATCGGGCATGCTCTTGTTGATGACATCGGCCATGCCGGCGCCAATCACGTAGAAAAGGCCACCGGTGCCGCCGGTGCCGATCGAAATGCGCTGGTCGGCGAACGCCGGCAATGTGGTGCCGGAGAGCAGGGGCAATGCCGATGCGGCTGCCATGCCCTTGAGGATTGTGCGTCTTTTCATCGGTTGGCCTCCCTAGCCAGGTTTTTGACCGGTTTATTTTCTGGGTTGCTGTGGCGGGCGAGTGCCCGGAAGCTGGCGAAGCTCGCCTCGACGACCTGCCGAATGGCGGCTTCCTGATCGGAGCCGTCCGCCGCGCCGTCGGAAAGACGGTCGATGCGCTCGGGATTGACGAGCGTGTAATAAAGAGAGCCGAGCAGGAACTGGCTGCGCCAGACGATATCGTTGCGCGGCGCGCCGGGCAGGCACTCGGCGATGGCATCGATGAAAATGCGCGTCGTCGTGTCAAAGGCCTGGGCAATGATCTGCCGCGCCTGTGGATCGCCCTCCGCCGAAAGGACGGCGCGCATCCGCGTGAAGCGCGCGCCGCCGCCGGCTTCGTCGTGCAGGGACGAGAAAGCGGGCAGGACATAGGCGCGCAGGATCGCCAGAAGGCGTTGATCGTCGTCGGTGATACGGCGCGCTTCGCCGATCAGTTCCATGCGGCGGGCGTTCATCGGGCGTGTATGGCGGATGTAAATCGCTTCAAGGAGACCGGCCTTGGAGCCGAAATGATAGGTTACGCTGCCGACATTGACGCTGGCGGCACGGCCGATCTCGCGCAACGCCACCGCTCCGAAGCCGCGCTCGGAGAAAAGCGCTTCCGCCGCCTCCAGAATAGCCTGTCTGGTGTCCGTGCCCGACATCGTCCTCTCTGTGACCGTGACAAGGGGTGTGACATAGGCGAAATAATCGACGCCTGTCCAGTTTTTTTATACAACTGTCTAAAAACAATTCGGCCAACGATTTGCCCGCGGCGCACCGCCGACGCAACGGTACGGCGCCAGATGCCGCCCGTCGTGGCGGCCGACCCTTACTCGCCGACCGGCGGCGTGCCGTGCGTGTGGAAGGTCTCGATGGTCTTGAGGCCCCAGGCCTGGCCCTTCTTACGCTCGGCCTCGGTCCAGATGACGGTCGGCCAGTCGGGTCGCAGGATCAGCCGGGCACCGGCATTGGCGATCTCGACGCGGTTGCCGGCCGGCTCGTAGACATAGAGGAAGAAGGTCTGCTGGATCGCGTGCTTGTGCGGCCCGGTCTCGATGAAGACGCCGCTTTCGAGAAAAATGTCGGCGGCGCGCAGCACGTCCTCGCGCTGGTCGACGACATAGGTGACATGGTGGAAACGTCCGGCGGTGCCGGTATGGTCCTCAGAATAGGCGATGTCGTAGCCCTTGTTGTTGACCGTGAACCAACAGCCGCCAAGCCGCCCATTGTCGAGCAGGATTTCCTCGGTGACGCGACTGCCGAGCGCCCTGACCATGAAATCCTTGATGGCGCGCACGTCGAGAGCGAGCAAATTGACGTGGTCGATGCGACGCGGGCAGACGCCGCGACCGTGATACTTCTGGGCGATGTTCTTCAGCGCCGGCTTTTCCGCGAGCGGCGCTTCGTAAATCCGCGTGTCGAAATAGAGCTCGAAGACATGGCCGTCCGGATCGCGGAACCGGTAGGCGCGGCCATGGCCAAGGTCGCCATCGCTCCAGCCGATGCCGCAGTCCATCGCCTCGATCGCCTTGACCCGGCGCGCAAGCGCTTCGGGGGAAGAGGTGCGGTAGGCGATGTGGCCGACGCCGGTCGTATGATGCCGGGTAAGCTTCAGCGTATGGAACTCATAATCGTCGAAGGCGCGCAGATAGACGCTGTTCTCACCGCGGCCGCTTTCGGTGAGGCCATAGATTCGCGTGAAGAAGTCGAGGCTTTCCTCGAACCTGTCCGTGTACATCTCGACATGGCCGAGATGCGCGACGTCAAAACAGGGCTCCACCATTGTTCCTCCTTCCAGACGCCGCCCCGACCCCTGATGGGCGACCTTGGAGCACGTGCTCCAGCCCAAGCCGCTGAACGCTTCAGGCGACACGGATTATGTATACATTTTGTCGCGCAGACGCCGGAAGAATGCAAGCATGTCCTCGCGCCGCAACGGCGCGTCCGCCACCGGTACGCCCAGAGCAGAGGAATCAATCGACGACGAGCGCCAGGATCGGCATACGCGCCATCAGGCCGCGGTCGACATCGAGGAGATATTGCATGTTGGCTCGAGCGATGCGGGCATGCTCGCGCGCCAGTGCCTCGGCGCGGGCTCCCTCGCGATTGGCGATTGCCGCGACGATGGCGTGATGCTGTTCCTGCGCCATGTTGAGCGACAGGCGGAAGGCTGCGATCTTCGCCCTGTCGGGCAGGAAGGCGGACGGCGAGGCGAAAGGAAGGCGCGAGGCACGCACGACCTCCACCTCGACGACCTTGCTGCGGCAAAGCCTGGCGAGCTGCTCATGGAATTGGGCGTTGAGGTCCGAATAGAGGTCGAATTCGACGTCGCCCGGCTCCTCGCCGAAACACGCGTCGAGACGCGCCACGATATCGCTTATTAGGGCCAGGTCGTCGGGCGTTACGCCGCGCTCGGCCGCGAGCCGCGCGGCCGTACCCTCGAGGACCCCGCGCAGTTCGATCGCATCGATGACATCGGCGACGCCGAAGCTGCGTACGACGAAACCGCCGCTGTGCGCACGCTCAAGCAATCCCTCCTCGACCAACCGCGACATCGCCTCGCGCACCGGCGTGCGGGAAATCTGAAGGTCCTCCGCCAGCGGCACTTCGTAGAGGCGTGTCCCGCCGGCGATTTCGCCGCTCAAAATGCGCCTGCGCAGCGCAATCAGCGCACGCATCGCATGTGTTCTGCCCTCGACCTCTACCATTTCCCCCTCGGGCTGGCTGAATTCCGGTGATGCGGAATATGTATACCTTGCCGAGCGGTCACGGCAAACCGCAACAGGAAAGGACGGCGTGGCGAGACGTCAGGTCGTGTGCCTGGTGCGCCAGCTATCGCCGGCATAATGTTCGCGGGCTTCGCTCGAATAGGGCACCGGCGAGACGCGCACACGGATTTCCGCCTGCTTGTGCCGTTCCGTCGAGGTCTTGCCCGAGCCGCCGTCCGGCTCGCCCCAGATGAGCGTCAGCACATCGCCTTCCTTCACGTCGGGATCGACGATGCCGAGCGAGAGCATGGCGCGCTCGTTGAAGGAATAGCCGTTGAACATGGACAGCCCAACGATCCTGTCGTCCTTCATGACCCGGTCGAAGGACGCCGAGGCATAATTCGGCTGCGGGAAATCGATCCATTTGTAATTTTCTGCACCCGGGCGCAGCGAGGATTCGATGATCTTTATCATGTCGTCCGTGTTCCACTCGAACGTCGCCTTGCGGCGGTGCGGCCTGTCCTTCATCTTTTCAAGCGCCGCGCGGCCGACGAAGTCATGGTCGAACTTGACGTAGATGCCGTAGCCCAGTTCGTAGGGCGTGGTGTAGTAATCCTCGATATTGCCGGAAACGAAGGAGCCGCCCATCGAGCCGGTCGCTTCGTAGCCATTGGCGGGGAGCCATTCGCGATAGGCCTTCAGCGCCTCGCCCGAATAGATCGCCGGCAGCGGCGAGGGAATCCAGCCCGATTCCAGCGTATTGGTCGAATAGGCACGGCTGCCGACCGGGTAGAGCTCGACGCCCGCTTCCGCCGCCGCCTTCACGATGATGCCGTGGATATGATCCTTCTCGTCGTACGGCCCCCAGATTTCCAGCCCCGGCGCTCCGGCCATGCCATGACGTAGCGCCTGCACGCGTGTGTCGCCGACATTGATACGGTCGACATGGAAGAATTTGATGTCGGGGATCGGCCCGCCATTCATCTTCTCGAAGATCTTCGGCGCATCCGGGCCCTGTATCTGGAAACGGTAGTGGACCCGCGTCACCGGCTTTCCGTCCGGCCGCGAAGGCGAGCGCGGATCGCGCGTGATGCGTACATTGTGCGATCCGACCGCCTGGTTGAACTCGATCCAGTTCGCGGTCGGCGCGCGACCGACCAGGATGAACTTGTCCTCTCGTTCGCGGAAGACGATCATGTCGCCGATGACATAGCCTTCCGGCGAGACCGGCACGAAGTGCTTGGCGCGGTTCAGGCCGAAATTGGCGAACGAATTGATCGCCAGCCCCTGGAGGAACTTTGCCGCATCCGGCCCCTCGACGATGACCTCGTCCATATGGTGCGACTGGTCGAACAGCACAGCTGAATCGCGCCAGGCGCGCTGCTCGTCGCGCCAGTTCGTAAATTCCGCAGCCACGACCGGGTATACATACATACCGATCTTCGAATTGCGGAGCATGCCGACAACGTCGCGTTTCTCCCTCAAAACGGCTTCCAGACTGGTCGCAGCCATGGTCGTTCCTCCAATTGCCGGATCAAAATGTATACATAGTCTGGCGCAGCTATTTCCGAAAAGCAAGCAGGTTCGGGCCTGCCCGGCGGCCAGGAGGTTGCCTGCGAAGCCGCCCGGCAGCTTCTCGAACGGTCTGTCAGCCGAGCGCGATGCCGAGCGCCGCCGTAATGGTGAAGAAGCCGATCGCGGTGGCGGTGACCAGGACGGTCGAACTGACTCCGCCGACCCCGTAACGGGCGCCGAAGATCGGGTAGACGGTGATCATCGACACGCTGGCCAGAACGATGCCGATCTTCTCCATCTCGGGATCCGCGCCGCCGATCAGGAAGAAGGCGGCGCCGACGGCAAGCGGATGCAGGAGGAGCTTGCAGGCAACGATACTGCCGGCCTCCGCCGCCACGCCCGAGATGCTCCCCGGAATACGCAAGGTCGCGATCGTTCCGCCGATGACGAAGAGCGCACACGGCGCCGACGCCTTCGCCAGCATGTCGATAGCGGTCGCAACCACGCCGGGGATAGGGAGGCGCAGAAGCGAGAGGAGGACGCCGAGCAGGATGGCGAGGATCAGCGGTGTGCGCATAAGGCGCCGCGCGGTCGTCGCGAGTGTCTGCCCCAAGGAAGCGCCGTTCTGGCTGCCCGCCTCGGCGAGCGCCAGCCCCAACGGGATGATCAGGATGTTCTCCACCATCATGTTGAGCGGCATCGCGGTCAGCGCCAGCGGCCCGAAAGCCAGCAAGGTCACGGGGTAGCCGATAAAGCCGGTATTCGACGCCGCGCCACCCATGCCGCCGATCGCGGCGGCGGAAAGGGACCGCTTCAACCCGAAACGAAGGACGGAAAAGGCGGTCGAGAAGGCCAACAGCGAGCCGGCGCCATAGGCGGCAACATAGCGCCAGTCGAAGGTGCGGCCGAGGTCCTGCCCGGCGAGCGCGCCGAGCACGAGTGCCGGCAAGGCGAACTGCAGGACAAAGGCCGCAAGGCCATCGATCTGACTTTCGGTGACGAAGCCGGCGCGGACCGAAACCCCGCCGAGCCCGATCAGCAGGAAGATCGGTACCGTCAGCGAAAGCAGTTGAAGGATGGGCATGCGGTTCGCTTCGAATACGGGAACGGCGATACTGCGCCGTCGGTAGCCTTCGACACCCGAGACCGCTTTGCCGCGGGCTTCGGCCATCCGGTGGTTGCGGAAATGTGGTGTATACATTCAAAGCCGCATCTTCCAGCCGTTCCCCGGTTCTTCCACGGACTTTCGACGCCGGGCATTTATGACATTGCTATCCTGCGTTCCGGGCCTCGGTGCCGGGAACGCACCAGATGCTCCCGGCTGCCGCCTTTGGCGTCTTGCTTGTTGCCCTGCCGTGTATACACTATGCTGCCGACGCAACCGCGAGCGACAGCGGCACGCCATTGGGACCATTCGGGAGGATTCATGATGTTGAAAAAGACAGCAACGGCGCTCGGCCTGGGCTTCGGTCTGGCCTTGGCCATGTCGTCGACGGCGCTTGCCGGCGGGACAGTCAAGGTGGGCCTGATCCTGCCGCTTTCAGGGCAGTTCGCCGACACCGGCGCTCAGATCGAGCGCGGCGTGAAGCTTTACATGCAGGAACATGGCGACGAGGCCGCCGGCAAGAAGATCGAACTCGTCGTCAAGGACACAGGCGGCCCGAACCCGGATGTCGCCAAGCGCCTCGCCCAGGAACTGGTGGTGCGCGACAAGGCCGACATCATTGCAGGTTTCGGACTGACGCCCGAAGCGCTGGGCGCGGCATCTGTCGCCACCGAAGCCAAGAAGCTGATGGTCGACATGAACGCCGCAACATCGGTCGTGACCGAAAAGTCACCCTATATTGTGCGCACCTCGATGACCATTCCGCAGGTCAACTACGCCTTCGGAAAATGGGCGGCGGAGCAGGGCATCAAGCATGCCTATACGATAGTTGCCGATTACGGTCCGGGTCACGACGCCGAAAAATCGTTCGCCAAGGGCTTCGAGGAGAAAGGCGGCAAGATCGTCGGCGCCGATCACAGCCCGGTAGCCAACCCGGATTTCTCAGCCTATGTCCAGCGCATCAAGGCGGCCAATCCGGAAGCGGTTTATATTTTCATCCCCGGCGGCGCTCAGCCGGCAGCGATCGGCAAGGCGTTGGCGGAAAAAGGCCTGACCCCGCCCGACACCAAAATCCTCGCGCAGGGCGAACTGACCCTGCCGGAGGCGCTGCAAAGCATGGGACAGACCGCCAAGGGCATCATCACCGCCTTCCACTACACGCTGGAGCGCGACGATCCGCTCAACAAGAAATTCGTGGCAGCCTACGAGAAGGCGAATAATGGCCGAGCGCCGGATTTCTTCTCCGTCGGCGGCTATGACGGCATGCACCTCATCTACGCGGCGCTTGAAAAAACCAAGGGCGATGCGAGCGGCGACGCGCTGGTCGCGGCAGCCAAGGGCATGTCCTGGGAAAGCCCGCGCGGGCCGATCTCGATCGATCCCGAAACGCGCGACATCGTCCAGAATGTGTACATTCGCGAGGTGAAGGAGGTTGACGGCAAGCTGCAGAACGTCATCATCGACACCATCAAGGATGTGAAGGATCCGTTGCACGGGGCTAAATAGCTTCCACGCCGCGGGTTTGGGATAAGCGGGCGTGATCGGCAATCTGATCGTCGTGCTGTTCGACGGGTTCGCCTTCGGGATGCTTCTGTTCGTCCTGTCGGTGGGCCTGTCGGTCACGCTAGGGTTGATGAATTTCACCAATTTGGCGCATTGCGCCTTCGGCATGCTGGGCGGCTATTGCGTCGTCGTGGCGATGCGCAGCCTCGACATGCCCTTCCTGCTCGCGCTGCCGCTCGCGTTCATCATCGCCGCGCTGGTGAGCGTCGCATTCGAACGTACGATCTTCCGCCGGCTTTACCGTGCCGGCGAACTCAACCAGGTGCTTTTGACCATCGGTCTGGTCTTCGTCGCCGCTGCGTCGTTCGCCTATTTCTTCGGAACAGGACAACAGCCGATCGTCCTGCCGGACTATCTGCAAGGCTCGGTCGAGATCGGCACGCTGCGCTTCGGCGCCTACCGCATCTTCCTGGTCGTCATGGCGCTCCTTATCGCCGGGCTACTTGTCGTCGGACTCGAGCACACGCGGTTCGGCGCGCGCATTCGCGCCGCCGTCGACAATCAGCGCGTCGCCCAGGGGCTTGGTCTCGACGTCGATTCCATCTTCGCCGTCACCTTTGCGCTGGGAAGCGGCCTTGCCGGCCTCGGCGGGGCGCTCGCCATCGAGATTGTCGGTCTCGACCCCTCCTTCGGCTTTCATTATCTCGTCTATGTGCTGATCGTCGTCGCGGTCGGCGGCCTCGGCTCGATCGGCGGTTCGTTCGTCGCCGCGGCGCTGCTCGGCATCTTCGACGTCACCGGAAAATTTTTCGTGCCGGACATCGGAGCGTTCCTGATCTATCTCTTCATGGTCGTCCTCCTTTTCGTACGGCCACTCGGCCTCTTCGGTAAGCGATAAACATGAGAACGGAGAGGGCAATATCCGGGCCTGCCGCGACCTGGCTGAAAAAGCGCAATCGCATCTCGACCGTCGAGATCGCCTTCTGGCTGACAACGCTTTTGCCTTTCGTGCTCTTCCCGAGCTATCTTTCGCTGGCGAGCCAGATCGCAATCGCAGCTCTTTTCGCACTCTCGGTCGATCTCGTCCTCGGCTATGCAGGCATCATCACGCTCGGCCATGCCATGTTCTTCGGCCTCGGCGCCTATGCCGCCGCCGTCCTGGCGAAGCATGGCTGGGGCGAGCCGCTGACCGGACTTCTCGCCGCCGCTCTCATCGCCGGCGTGGCCGGCTTCGTGACGAGCTTCATTATCGTTCGCGTACAGCATCTGGCGCTCATCATGATCACGCTCGGCCTCGGCCTGTTGACCTATGAGCTTGCCAACAGCTTTTCCTCCATTACCGGCGGCACGGACGGGCTCAGTGTCGAGATATGGCCGGTTCTCGGCATCTTCGATTTCGATCTGTGGGGCTACACCGCCTATGGCTACGCGCTGGCGGCGCTCTTCATCGGTGTCCTCGCGGCGCGCCGCATCGTCAACTCCTCCTTCGGGCTCGCGCTCACCGGCATCCGTGAAAACAGCGCACGCATGCCGGCGATCGGCTCGGTCTACCGCGTGCATTTGCAGAAGATCTACGTCATTTCGGCCTCCATGGCAGGGGTCGCCGGCGCGCTTTTGGCGGAGACGACCGGTACGGTCTCGCTCGATACGCTCTCCTTCCAGCGCTCCGCGGACGTCGTCGTCATGCTCATCCTCGGCGGCACCGGGCGTCTCTATGGCGGCATCATCGGCGCGATCATCTTCCTGGTCGCGCGCGACCGCCTCTCCGACTTGAACCCGCAATACTGGTATTTCTGGATCGGCCTGCTTTTGATGGCCATCGTGCTGGTCATGCCGGGCGGCGTCCTCGGCGGGCTGGCGCGGCTTTTCCAGCGGAACGCGAAATGAGCGGCGAAACCGTCATACTGCGGGCCGAGGGCATCGCCAGGAAATTCGGCTCGCTCGAAGTCGCACGCGATATCTCGCTGGCCTTGCCGGTTGGCGCACGCCATGCGCTGATCGGGCCGAACGGGGCCGGCAAGACGACGCTCATCAACCTGATCACCGGCAGCCTGAAGCCGGATGCCGGCCGGATAACGCTCGACGGACAGGACGTGACGGCGCTGGCGGCGGCAGAACGGGTGCGCCGGGGGCTGACGCGCACATTCCAGATCAATACGCTGTTTCCGGGTCTGACCCCGATCGAATCCGTTCTGCTCGCGGTTTGCGAACGCAAGCGCGAGGCCGGACAGTTCTGGCGGCGGCTGACCAGCCACGCCGAAGCAGTGGACGAGGCCTTCGCCATCCTCAGGCAGTTGCACCTCGAAGAGGTGGCGACGCGCGAGACGCGCCACCTCGCCTACGGCCAGCAACGGCTCCTGGAGATCGCGCTGGCGCTGGCGACACGGCCGAAAGTGCTTCTGCTCGACGAGCCCGCCGCCGGCGTGCCGAAGGACGAGAGTGCGGCGCTCTTCTCCGTCATCGCGGCGCTGCCGGCCGACATGGCCGTACTCTTCATCGAGCACGACATGAACCTCGTCTTCAAATTCGCCTCCCGCATCACCGTTCTCGTCTCGGGCGCCGTGCTGGTCGAGGCGGAGCCGGAAGCGATCCGCGCCGATCCGCGCGTACGCGAAGTCTATTTAGGGTCTGTTGGTGATCAGCACGCGGAGCTGCGTCGGTGATGAAATCGTTCCTGAACAGGAGAAAGGCGCAAGACGGTGTTGACCACCGTCGAGCATTTTCGACGCAATCAGGAACGATTTCGGCCCGGCGCAACCCGCGCGCTGATCTCCAACAGACTCGAAGGCAGGCGCACGATGGCTGAGCCGCTTCTGGAGCTTCGCGACGTGCGCGCAGGTTACGGCGAGGCGGTGGTGCTCGACGGCGTCTCGATTTCCGTGCCGGAGAAAGGCAGCCTCGCGCTTCTCGGCCGCAACGGCGTCGGCAAGACGACGCTGCTCCTCACAATCATGGGTTTCGTCCGCATCAGCCGCGGCTCGCTGTGGTTCAAGGGCCGCGACATCTCGCGCCTGCCGCCGCACAAGCGGGCACGGCTCGGCATCGGCTGGGTGCCGCAGGAACGCGACATCTTCCCCTCGCTGACGGTGGAGGAAAACCTGACCGTCGCCGCGCGGCCCGGCCGCTGGTCGATCGAGGACATGTACCGGCTCTTCCCGCGCCTGAAGGAAAGACGCGCCAATATGGGAAACCAGCTTTCCGGCGGCGAACAGCAGATGCTGACCATCGCGCGCACGGTGCTGACCAATCCGGCGATCCTGCTTCTGGACGAGCCGCTGGAAGGGCTCGCCCCCATCATCGTGGAGGAACTGACCGGGGCGGTCCGCACAATGGCCAAGGACGAGGGCATCGCGCTGGTGCTGGTCGAACAGCATGCGGAGGTGGCGCTCGGCATGACCAGGAACGCGATTGTCATCGAGCGCGGCGTCGTCGCGCACCGCGCGCCCTCGGCGGAACTCCTGCAGGATCAGGCCGCGCTCGACCGCTATGTCGGCCTCAATCTGCAAGGAAGTTGAACCGGCCTATCGGATGTTGCGGCCAACGCCCTGCAATGCCTCGAAAGCCGAGAAGCGACGCTCATGCCAATCGGCCAGGTCGGGCCGGGGCGCATAGACTTCACCCAAGGTCGACATGGTTTCCATCGCGTGGCGCAAATCGGCATGGTCGCCGGAAGCGACTGCGCCGAGCATGGCCGAGCCGAGCAGAACCGGTTCTGGCGAGGACGAGGCCGCCACCGTGATCCCGGTCGTGTCGGCGAGGATCTGGCGGACGAGCATGCTTTGCGCGGCGCCTCCGCTCACGACGATCGTATCGACCGCGATCCCCTTTTCTTGCTCGGCGCGCACGATCTGGCGCGCGCCGTAGCCAAGCCCGCAAAGACCGGCGAGATAAAACCCGACGAGGCTGTCGATACCCGTCTCCATGCCGAGCCCGGCGACGAGGGCACGCGCGCCGGGGTCCGCGAAGGGGGCGCGATTGCCCAAAAATTCCGGCACGACATGGAGTTCGCCGACGAGCTTCGGCACGGCCGCCGCGCCACCACGCCGCTCGGCTTCCGCGCCCAGCCACCCGGCGAGCGTCTGCCCCTGCTTGAGCGCGGCGCGCGCCGCCTCGGGCGAATGCGGGTGCATCTGGATCAATTGCTCGATGGCCGCGCCGGCGGCGGACTGCCCGCCCTCATTCAGCCACAGGCCCGGCACCATCGCGGAATAATAGGGTCCCCAGACGCCCGGCACGAAGGCCGGCTCGGAAGTCGTCGATAGGGTGCAGGCGGAGGTGCCGAACACATAGGCCATGCGGCTCAGCACCGTTCCCGACGCGCCGCGCGCGCCGACCGTGCCGACCGTGCCGACGCCGCCGGCATGGGCGTCGATGAGCCCCGCCGCAACCGGCGTGCCGGGCACCAGGCCGAGATCGGAAGCCGCTTTCTCCGTCACGCCGGAGGCGAGCCTGGTGCCGCCGGGCACGATCTCGGTGCCGATGCGGCGGAACTCTTCGTCGGCCAGCGTGCCCAGACCCACCGCACGGAAATAGCCGGCGTCCCAGCGATCCTCGTGGGCCAGATAAGTCCATTTGCAGGTGACCGTACAGACCGACCGGGCAAGGCTGCCGGTCGCCCGCCATGTCAGGAAATCGGCAAGGTCGATGAATTGCCATGCATCCGCGAAAGTGCCCGGCATGTTCTCGGACAGCCATAACAGCTTCGGTGTCTCCATCTCCGGCGAAATCTGCCCGCCGACATAGTCGAGCACCTTCTCGCCGGTCCGGTTGATCCTCTTCGCCTGCTCCGCCGCGCGATGGTCCATCCATACGATAACGTTGCGCGCCGGATCGCCGGACGGGCCGACCGGCAGCGGCTTTCCGCCTTTACCGAGTACCACCAGCGAACAGGTCGCGTCGAAGCCGACGCCCGCAATTGTCTCGGCCGCGATGCCGGCCGTTTTCAGCGCACCGCGAACGCTTCGACAGACCGCGTTCCAGATGTCGTCGCTCGACTGCTCGACGATATCGCCGGCCTCGCGCCATAGCTGGATGTCGGCCTTGTCGGTGGCGACTAGCCTGCCTGCCGGGTCGAACAGGCCGGCGCGGGCGCTGCCGGTACCGACATCGATGCCGAGATAATAGCGGGCCATGATTGCCTCGTTCCGAAGGCTAGTGGAATGAATTTGACATTCGATACAAGCGTGATGTCGCCCTCCAGA
>JAKDNM010000180.1 GCA_030456445.1 Hyphomicrobiales bacterium | reverse complement strand
GCCATCTTGACCGCGATCTGGATGACTTCCGGATTGAAGTAGCGGCCGTCGCCGCCGATCACCAGCGTCTTGCCCTTGTGGCCGTCGAGGGAATCGAAGATCGACTGAATGAAGTTCTCCACGTAGTTCGGCTGCTGGAATTCGGGCACCTTCTTGCGGAGGCCCGACGTGCCCGGCCGCTGGTCCATATAGGGCGTCGTTTGAACCGTCTTGATCATGCCGGGGGGACCTTCTTCGCAAGCAGAGATTGATAGAGTTCAACATAGCGCGCCGCGCTTTTTGTCCAGGATACGTCCGATTTCATGCCCTGCCTTTGCATCCCCGTCCATTCCGCCGATCGTGCATGGATGGCGATGGCGCGGGTGATGGCATGGTAGAGACCGCCCGGCACGGAAGGCTGATACTGGAAGCCGGTGGCGACGCCGGCCGAAAGCGCGGCTTCGTTGGCGTCGATGATGGTATCGGCAAGCCCCCCGGTGCGCGCGACGACCGGCACGCAGCCATAGCGCAGGCCGTAAAGCTGGGTCAGCCCGCAGGGCTCGAAGCGCGAGGGGATGAGGATCGCGTCGGCGCCGCCCTGCATCAGATGCGACAATTTCTCGTCATAGCCGACCACCATGCCGACCTTGCCGCGATGCCGGGATGCGGCGGCAAGCAGCGCGCCTTCCAGCGCAGCGTCGCCGGAGCCCAGCACCGCAAGCCGACCGCCGGCCGCGACCAGCCCGTCGACGGTCTCAACCAGCATATCCATACCCTTCTGCCAGGTCAGGCGGCTCACGACCGAGAAGAGCGGCCCCTGCCCGTGATCAAGCGCGAAGCGTTCCTCCAGCGCCGCCTTGTTGGCCTTGCGTGCCTTTAGGCTGCGCGCCGAATATCTGGCAGCAAGATGCGGGTCCGTCTCCGGGTTCCAGATATCGGTGTCGATGCCGTTGACGATGCCGTGGAGATCGGCTGCGCGCGCGTTCATCATGCCGTCCAGCCCCATGCCGAATTCGGGCGTGCGGATTTCCTGCGCATAGGTCGGGCTGACCGTGGTGATTGCGCCGGCGGCCTGCAAACCCGCCTTCAGAAAGCCGACACCGCCGTAATATTCGACGCCGCCGAGGGAAAGTGCTGCCGCCGGCAGGCCGAGTTCGGGAAAGATCGAGGCCGGAAACTGGCCCTGAAAGGCCAGATTATGGACCGTCATCACGGTCGGTATCGCGCCGCCATCGTAGCGCAGATAGGCGAGAGTCATCGCCGCCTGCCAGTCATGCGCGTGGACGATGTCGGGCGCGTAGCCCTCGACCGCACCAGCGGCGATATCGGCGGCTGCACGCGAAAACGCCGCGAAACGCCGCCAATTGTCGGAAAAGTCCGCGCCGGATGGATCACCGTAAGGACCGCCCTTGCGGTCGAAGAGTGTAGGCGCATTCAAGACGAAAAGGTCGAGCCCGGTCACCTCTCCGCGAAGGATCGACGCCTTGGCGCCGAAAAGGTCCGCATAGGTATGGACCTGTTTCTTTTTCCTCAGTTTTGCAGCAAGCCCCGGATAGCCGGGCACGAAAGTGGCTGCATGGATGCCATGTTTCGCTAGCGCCGGCGGCAGCACGCCGACGACATCAGCCAATCCGCCTGTCTTGACCAGCGGAAAGACTTCCGAGGCAACTGAGAGGGCCTGCATGCGTTAGCTATCCAGCCGATCGATCATTTCCTGCGTAATCAGGCACACGCCCTTCTCGGTGCGGCGGAAGCGCTTGGCGTCGAGGACGGGATCCTCGCCGACGACCAACCGCTCCGGAATGTGCACGCCACGGTCGAGGACGACGCGGCTGAGGCTCGCGCTGCGGCCGATGAAGCAGTCTGGCAGAACGACGCATTCCTCCAAAGAGGAGAAGGAATTGATGCGCGCGCCGGTAAAGATCAGGCTGCGGCGCAGCGCCGCGCCCGAGACGATGCAGTCGCCGGCGACCAGCGACGACACAGCCGATCCGCGTCTGCCTTCCTGGTCGTGGACGAATTTGGCCGGCGGCTTGATCTCGGCATAGGTCCAGATCGGCCAGTCGCTGTCGTAGATATCGAGTTCGGGTGTGATGTCGGTCAAGTCGATATTCGCCTCCCAATAGGCGTCGATCGTGCCGACATCACGCCAATAGGCCTCCCGCTCGAAGCTGGAACGCACGCAGGAATGGGTGAAGCGATGGGCGACCGCTTTCCCGTTCTGGACGATGTAGGGAATGATGTCCTTGCCGAAATCGTGGCTTGTCTCCTTCTCGGTAGCGTCGCGGCGAAGCTGTTCCATGAGAAAAGCCGTGCGGAACACGTAGATGCCCATGGACGCGAGCGCGAAATCCGGCTTGTCGGGCATGCCGGGCGGATCGGCCGGCTTTTCAACGAAGGCGATAATGCGGTCGTGCTCGTCCACATGCATGACGCCGAACCCGCTCGCCTCCATGCGCGGCACCTCCAGGCAGCCAACGGTGACGTCCGCGCCTGAATCCACGTGCTGGCGCAGCATGACCTCCAGATCCATCTTGAAGACGTGGTCGCCGGCGAGGATGACCATGTATTCCACGCCGTAGTCCTGGATGATGTCGATGTTCTGGTAGACGGCGTCAGCGGTGCCCTCATACCACTGCGTCTCCGACACGCGCTGGCTGGCCGGCAATATATCGAAGCTCTCGTTGCGCTCGGGCCGGAAGAAATTCCAGCCGCGCTGCAAATGGCGGATCAGCGAATGCGCCTTGTACTGGGTGGCGACGCCGATGCGGCGGATGCCGGAGTTCAGCGCGTTGGAAAGGGCGAAGTCGATGATGCGGGTCTTGCCGCCGAAATAGACGGCGGGCTTGGCGCGGCGGTCGGTCAGTTCCCTCAGCCGGCTGCCCCGACCTCCCGCAAGGACATAGGCCATCGCATCGCGCGACAAAGGCTGGGTCCGTTTCGCGTCCACCATTTTTGCCCTCCCGTATCCGACGCCTGTTTCTCTACTCTGGATCGTATTCCATCATGATGGTCGAGAGCGACGGCAATGTCACCAGCGCCGACGCACCCTTCCCTTCGGCAACCGCCCTGACGATGCCGTTATTTCCCATGCCGCCGCCGCCATAGACCGCTGCGTCCGTATTCAGCACTTCACGCCAGCGGCCGGCATGAGGGAGCGGCACACGGTAGCCGGCGCGCGGCACCGGCGTGAAATTGCAGACGACCGCGATCGGCCGCGCATCCGGCGCACCGCGCACCCAGGCGAAGACGGAATTCTGCTTGTCATCGACGATCAGCCAGCCGAAGCCGTCCGGCTCGCAGTCGCGCGCATGGAGCGCCGGCCTTGTGCGGTAGAGGCGGTTCAGGTCACGAACGAGGCGGCGCACGCCCTCATGCGAACCGTAATCGAGCAGATGCCAGTCGAGCGCCTTCGCCTCGTTCCACTCGGCGCGTTGGGCGAACTCCTGCCCCATGAACAGCAGCTTCTTGCCCGGATAGCCCCACATGAAGGCGTAGTAGGCGCGCAGGTTTGCGAATTTCTGCCAGTCGTCGCCCGACATTTTCGTAAGCAGCGTTCCCTTGCCGTGCACCACCTCGTCATGGCTGAGCGGCAGGACGAAATTCTCGGCAAAAGCGTAGGTCAGGCCGAAGGTGATCTGGTCGTGGTGATGCTTCCGATGGACCGGCTCCTTCGCCATGTAATCCAGCGTATCGTGCATGAAGCCCATGTTCCACTTGAAGCCGAAGCCGAGCCCGCCTTCGTGCACAGGGCCGGACACCTTCGGCCATGAGGTCGATTCCTCGGCGATGGTCATGATGCCGGGATGCGCGCCGTAGACGGCGCGGTTCATCTCCCGCAGGAAGCGCACCGCCTCCAGATTTTCCCGGCCGCCCTTCTCGTTCGGCACCCACTCGCCTTCCTTCCTCGAATAATCGAGGTAGAGCATGGAAGCGACGGCATCGACCCTCAGCCCGTCGAGATGATATTTCTCCGGCCAGAACAGTGCGTTGTTGACCAGATAGGCCATCACTTCGCTGCGGCCGAAATTATAGATCGCCGTGTTCCAGTCGGGATGAAAACCCTTGCGCGGGTCGGCATGCTCGTAGAGTGCTGTGCCGTCGAAACGCGCCAGCCCGTGCTCGTCGGTCGGGAAATGCGCCGGCACCCAGTCGAGGATCACGCCGATACCGGCCCGATGCGCACCGTCGACGAAGCGTGCAAAGCCCTCCGGCTCGCCGAAGCGCGCGGTCGGGCAGTAGAGCCCGGTGGTCTGGTAGCCCCAGGACGGATCGTAAGGATGCTCGGTGATCGGCATGAATTCGATATGGGTGAACCCCATGTCGGCCACATAGGGGATGAGCCTTTCCGCCAGTTCATCCCATGACAGGAACGAACCGTCGTCGCGCCGCTGCCACGACCCGGCATGGACTTCATAGATGGAAACGGGTTGGCGGCGCGCATCGGCCGTTCGCCAGAACTCGCGGTGCCTTTCGTCGCCCCATTGGTGCCGCATCGGCAGATCGGTCACCGAAGCGGTCGCCGGCCGAAGTTCGGAACGGAAGGCGAAGGGATCGGCCTTGAGCGGGACCTTCTCCCCTTTCGCGCCGATGATCTCGAATTTGTAGGGCTGGCCCGCCCCGATATCGGGGAGGAATATCTCCCAGATGCCGGTGTCGACGCGCTTGCGCATGACGTGGCGGCGGCCGTCCCAGTCATTGAACTGGCCGACGACCGAGACGCGGCGTGCATTCGGTGCCCAGACGGCAAAATGGATGCCGCTCGCTCCCTCATGCTCGATCAGATGGGCGCCGAGTTTGTCGAAGAGCCTCAGATGTGAGCCTTCGGCGATATAATAATCGTCCATCGGCCCGAGCACCGGCCCGAAGGAATAAGGGTCGGTGATCCACCAGTCGCCACCCGCGTTTCCGGCGTGATAGCGGATGGGCTGACGTTCGCGAATCGAAAGCACGCCGTCGAAGAAGCCGGCATCCTCGCGGCGGGTAAGTTCGCCGGCCGGCTTGCCGTCGAGCGTGAAGGCCGCGACATGCTCCGCATGCGGGATGAAGCAGCGCGCGACGAGCTTTCCGCCCGTCTCCTGTACGCCAAGAAGGGAAAAAGGGTCCCGGTGTTCGCCGGCGACAATCGCCCGGATGTCGGCTGCACCGGTCAGCGGCTTCTCGGCCTTGGCCCCTTTACGAACACCGGGCATCGAACAGCGGCACTCCTTACGACTGACAAGACTCTGGACTCGGGTTGGCATAGAGGATCGACCCCCACTCCGTCGCGCTTCGCGCGCCACCTCTCCCCCGCTCGACGGGGGAGAGGAAACGCCAGCCGCAAGAACAGGCACCCTTCCTCTCCCCTTTTGAGGGGGAGATGTGGCGCGCGAAACGCGACGGAGTGGGGGTAATCCGCAATTTTGTTAACCCGAGTTCACAGCGGTACTAAAACCGGCTTCTAGCTTCCCTGTACTGAACTATAGGGCACTTTCCAGATTTCCGATGCATATTGTCGGATGGTGCGGTCCGAGGAAAACCATCCCATGTTCGCGGTGTTGCGGATCGCCTTGGCGTACCAGTCGCGCGGTCTCAGCCACAGATCGTCGATGCCGCGCTGCGCGGCGGCGTAGGC
>JAKDNM010000179.1 GCA_030456445.1 Hyphomicrobiales bacterium | reverse complement strand
CAATCGTCCCGATGTTCACATGCGGCTTCGTACGCTCATATTTCGCTTTGGCCATGTGAGGTCTCCACTGTCTGTTGCCCGTTAGGGCGTCACGTTAAGGTTCAGGCGCAACCGCCCCGCTACGCGTATTTCTTCTGGATTTCCTGGGCGACCGCCGTCGGAACCGGCTCGTAATGATCGAACTGCATCGTGTACTGGGCCCGGCCCTGCGACATCGAGCGCAGCGTGTCTACATATTTGAACATGTTGGCGAGCGGCACCATGGCGTTGACCACCACGGCGACGCCGCGGCTCTCCTGGCCCTGGATCTGGCCGCGCCGGCCATTCAGGTCGCCGATGACGTTGCCTACATAATCTTCCGGCGTCACCACCTCGACCTTCATGATCGGCTCGAGGAGTTGTGCGCCCGCCTTCTGGGCGCCTTCGCGGAACGCCGCGCGGGCGGCGATCTCGAACGCCAGCACCGACGAGTCGACATCGTGATAGGCGCCGTCGATGAGGCTTGCCTTGACGCCGAGCATCGGGAAGCCGGCGATCGGACCCGACGAAAGCACGCTCTCGATGCCCTTCTGGACACCGGGAATGTATTCCTTCGGCACCGAGCCGCCGACGATCTTGGACTCGAACACGAAATCCTCGCCCTCGGGATTGGGCTCGAAGATGATCTTCACGCGAGCGAACTGGCCCGAACCGCCGGTCTGCTTCTTGTGCGTATAGTCGATCTCGGCGGGCCGGGTGATCGTCTCGCGATAAGCGACCTGCGGAGCGCCGATATTTGCCTCGACCTTGAACTCGCGCCTCATGCGATCGACGATGATGTCGAGATGAAGCTCGCCCATGCCGGCGATGATGGTCTGGCCGCTTTCCTCGTCGGTCTTGACGCGGAAGGACGGGTCCTCGGCGGCAAGCCGATGCAGCGCGATGCCCATCTTCTCCTGGTCGCCCTTGGTTTTCGGCTCGATGGCGATCTGGATGACCGGATCCGGGAATTCCATGCGCTCCAGGATGACCGGATGAACCGGGTCGCACAGCGTATCGCCGGTCGTCGTCTCCTTGAGACCGGCGAGCGCAACGATGTCGCCGGCATACGCCTCTTCGATATCCTCGCGGGAATTGGAGTGCATCTGAAGCATACGCCCGATGCGCTCCTTCTTGCCCTTGACGGTATTCTCGAGCGAAATGCCCTTCTTGAGCATGCCGGAATAGATGCGCGCGAAAGTAAGCGACCCGACGAAGGGATCGTTCATGATCTTGAACGCCAGCATGGACAGGGGCTCGCTGTCGGAGGATTTGCGAACCACTTCCTTGTCGTTCTTGGGATCGATACCCTTGATGTCCGGCACCTCGTCGGGCGCAGGCAGGAAGTCGACAACCGCGTCGAGCAGCGGCTGGATACCCTTGTTCTTGAACGCCGTGCCGCAAAGGACCGGATGGAACTTGACCGCGATCGTCCCCTTGCGGATCAACGCGCGCAATTCGTCGTTCGACGGCATGGTGCCTTCGAGATACGCGTTCATCGCGTCGTCATCCATCTCGACGGCGGCCTCGACGAGCTTCTCGCGGTATTCCTCGGCTTTCGCCTGCAGGTCGGAGGGAATCTCTATAACGTCCCAATCGGCGCCGAGATGCTCCTCGTGCCAGACCAGCGCCTTCATCTCGATGAGATCGATGATGCCCTTGAAATCGCTCTCAGCGCCGATCGGCAGCTGCATGGCGACGGGGATCGCGCCGAGACGGGACTTGATCATATCGAGGCAGCGATAGAAATCGGCGCCGATCTTGTCCATCTTGTTGCAGAAGATCATGCGCGGGACGTGATACTTCTCCGCCTGCCGCCAGACCGTCTCCGTCTGCGGCTCAACGCCGGCGTTGGAATCGAGCAGCGCAATGGCGCCGTCGAGCACGCGCAGCGAACGCTCCACCTCGATCGTGAAATCGACGTGGCCGGGCGTGTCGATGATGTTGAAGCGGCGCATCTTTTCGTCGCGCCCCTTCCAGTAGGTCGTGGTGGCGGCCGACGTGATGGTGATGCCGCGTTCCTGCTCCTGCTCCATCCAATCCATCGTCGAAGCACCATCATGGGTCTCGCCCATCTTATGGTTCTTGCCGGTGTAGTAGAGGATGCGCTCCGTCGTCGTCGTCTTGCCGGCATCGATGTGAGCCATGATGCCGAAATTACGATAGTCGTGGAGTTGATATTCGCGGGCCATTGAAGTGTCTCTTTCAGTCCTGTCCGGTGCTTACCAGCGGTAGTGCGCGAAAGCGCGGTTGGCCTCGGCCATCTTGTGCGTGTCCTCACGCTTCTTGACGGCGGAACCGCGGTTGTTGGCGGCATCCATCAGCTCACCGGAAAGACGGTCGACCATGGTCGTCTCGTTGCGGGCGCGCGCAGCAGTAATCAGCCAGCGGATCGCCAGTGCCTGACGGCGCTCGGGGCGCACGTCGATCGGAACCTGGTAGGTGGCGCCGCCGACACGGCGGGACTTCACCTCGAGATGCGGCGCGACATTCTCGAGCGCCTGATGGAAGACCGCCACCGGCTCCTGCTTCGTCTTGGACTGCACCTGGTCGAGCGCGCCGTAGACGATCGTCTCGGCGATCGACTTCTTGCCGTCATACATGACGGCGTTCATGAACTTGGTGACAACCAGATCGCCGAACTTCGGGTCCGGATTGATCTCGCGCTTATCCGCTTTATGACGTCGGGACATGTTCTCGTCTCTCAATCTCAAGGCCCGGCGCATAAAACAAAAGCGCCGAAGCCGGAAAACCCTACTTCGGACGCTTGGCGCCGTATTTCGAGCGGCGCTGCTTGCGGTTCTTCACACCCTGGGTGTCGAGCACGCCACGAATGATGTGGTAGCGCACACCGGGAAGGTCTTTCACGCGGCCGCCGCGGATCATGACCACGGAGTGTTCCTGAAGGTTGTGGCCTTCGCCTGGAATGTAGCCGATCACCTCGAAGCCGTTGGTAAGACGGATCTTCGCCACCTTGCGCAGCGCCGAGTTCGGCTTCTTCGGCGTCGTCGTATAGACGCGCGTGCAAACGCCCCGCTTCTGCGGGTTCGCCTGCATGGCCGGCACCTTGTTGCGCTTCACGGGCGCAATGCGCGGCTTGCGGATCAGCTGGTTGACGGTAGGCATAAAACCTTCCTCTTTCTCAAAAATTCCGTGTCCAAAGCCCTGACGGGCCGTTCAGGCGCCATTTCCATACGCAAATTCGGGCACAAACCGCACTCTCGCGGTCCTGCCCGAACAAAAAGCAGAGGAAGCGAAACCGCTTCATGCACGCCGGAAATGTCTTTTCGCTCGTAGAACGAGCCCTGTTTGAAGCTAACTCCGGAACGCGACATTCCGAAAAGCGATGCTTCACATCGGCTCAGACGCGGCGGGTAATACGCAAAACCCACCGGGGCGTCAACCCTTTCGACGCAATAATCATGCGTCACGAAAGCAGATGCCCGCCCACGCAATGTTGTTGCCCGGACCTTTGGCTTCAAGAGCAAAAGTGGCGGAATCCCCACTGTGTCACAAGTTCCATCCATGCGAGGATCGGCCGGGAAACGAATCCGCGGAAGGAAACCGGCCATGAACGACAATGACGAGCGCCCGGTCACCGTTATCGTTGGCCGGGTCTGGCGCCGCAAAGGCGGCGAATCTGAAGGTGTCCATATCATGCTGATGGCGCCGGACGACGATTCGGCCGTACGTCGCGCGCTGGAAGCTCTCGCCAAGGAGGGCTACGCCGAGGCGGAACTCGACCAGATCGGCGAGATGGAAGGTACGCCGGACGAGGAGCCGCACCTTTCCGCCTATCAGGGCGCAACAGAGGGCGAGGTCTCCATCGTTACCTTCGACGAGCCGGCCTGAAGCCTTCAGCCCTCACCGACGATGGCCATGGCAAAGCCGTCATAGCCCTTTTCGCCGACCGTTTGTAACGCGGTCGCTTCCAGCTTTCCCCGACTGCCGAAGAAGGAAAAAACATCGCGAGCGCCCTGCACGCTCGCGTCCCGGCTCTCCGCCTCGATAACGGCCCCGTCCCGGATGACGTTGTCGCAAATGATGACCGTTCCAGGCCGTGCCAGCCGCATGGCCCAAATCAGATAGCGCTCATTATTGGGCTTGTCGGCATCGATGAAGATGAGATCGAACGGCCCGGCTTCCTCCTCCCCCAGTTTCTCAAGTGAGGAAAGCGCCAGGCCGACACGCAGGTCGACCCTGTCTGAGACGCCGGCCGTGGCGAAGTTTTGGTTGGCGACCGCGGCATGACGTTCTTCCAATTCGAGCGTCACGACCGTGCCGCCCGCCGGCAGCGCTCGCGCCATCCAGATCGTCGAATAGCCGCCGAGCGTGCCGATTTCGAGAACCCGGCGCGCGCCGCACATCCGCACGACGAGATCCAGGAACTTGCCCTGCAGCGGCGACACGTCGATCGCCGGCAGGCCGCTGGCGCGATTGCGCTCCAGAACGGCATCCATCGCAGGATCGGCGGGCAGAAGGCTTGCCTCGGCATAGTGGTCCACTTGCGTCCAGATATTTTTGCCGGCGGTCATCACAACCCTCCTTGTCCGGTAGAACCCAAACGAAGAAAGGGGCCAACGTGGCCCCTTCCCTCTTTTCCCATGGCTGGCGCTTCGCCTATTCGGCGGCGTTGGTCATGTCGGTCAGCATCGGCTCCGCGATCTCGGCATTGGCCTGTTTGCGGCGCTCGTCGATGATGAGATCGTCGCGCGAGGTGGCAATGCGCCGGATCTGGCTCATCGCGCCGCCCGTGCCCGCCGGGATCAGGCGGCCGACGATGACGTTCTCCTTCAGGCCCTGCAGCGTGTCGGTCTTGCCCGCCACAGCCGCTTCGGTGAGCACCCGTGTCGTCTCCTGGAAAGAGGCGGCCGAGATGAAGGACGGAGTCTGCAGCGAGGCCTTGGTGATGCCGAGCAGCACCGGCTCGCCTTCCGCAGGCTTCTTGCCTTCCTCGACAAGACGCTCGTTGACCTCGTCCAGTTCGATCATGTCGACATGGTCCCCCGGAATGTAGGTCGAATCGCCCTGCACGGTGATCTCCACCTTCTGCAGCATCTGCCGCACGATCACCTCGATGTGCTTGTCGTTGATCGTCACGCCCTGCAGCCGGTAGACCTCCTGGATCTCGTTGACGAGGTAGGAGGCCAGAGCCTCCACGCCCTTGATCGCCAGAATGTCGTGCGGCGCGGGATTGCCGTCGAGGATGTAGTCGCCCTTCTCGATGGTATCGCCGTCCTGGAGATGGAACGGCTTGCCCTTCGGGATCAGGTACTCGACCGGTTCCAGCGTCGCGTCATGCGGTTCGATCATGATGCGGCGCTTGTTCTTGTAGTCGCGACCGAAGCGGATCGTGCCGTCGATCTCCGCGATGACGGCGTGATCCTTCGGGCGACGTGCCTCGAAGAGTTCGGCCACCCGCGGCAGACCGCCGGTGATGTCCTTCGTCTTGGCGCTTTCCATCGGGATACGCGCGATGACGTCGCCCGGCTTCACGTGCGCGCCCGGTTCGACCGAGAGGATCGCCTCGACGGAAAGCAGGAAACGGGCATCGCCGCCGCGGGCGAGCTTCAGGACCTTGCCCTTGGCGTCCTTGATCGTCATTGCCGGCTTCAGGTCGCTGCCGCGCGGGGTAGACCGCCAGTCGATGACCTCGCGCTTGGTGATGCCGGTCGATTCGTCGGTGGTCTCCTGAACGGAAATACCGTCCACGAG
>JAKDNM010000052.1 GCA_030456445.1 Hyphomicrobiales bacterium | reverse complement strand
CAAACAAAGAGATAAGAGCATGGAGTGATTCAATCCGATCACATCATGCTCTAGCGGCCATGTTTATCTTGCCGCTGCGTCGCGCGGCGAGGTGAAATACTTCCACATCGCAAGTGATATCATTCAATCGATTCAAGGTTTTTGCCGGCATTCCATCGTAAAAATTCTTCTGTTAAGCGCCCAGAAGACAACGCGGGAGAACGAAATGAACCAGGATATGGCCGCGCAGGCTGCACACAAAGCCGGCTTCATTGCCGCGCTCGACCAATCCGGCGGCTCTACGCCGAAGGCGCTCAAGCTCTACGGCATCGACCAGAGCGCCTGGTCCAGCGACGCGGAAATGTTCGACCTCGTTCATCAGATGCGTACGCGCATCATCAAGTCGCCCGCTTTCACCGGCGACAAGGTCATGGGCGCGATCCTGTTCGAGCAGACCATGGACCGCGACATCGACGGCACGCCGACCGCGCAATATCTTTGGGAAAAGCGCCATGTGGTGCCCTTCCTGAAGATCGACAAGGGCTTGGCGGAGGAGAAGGACGGCGTCAAGCTGATGAAGCCGATGCCGAATCTCGACGCGCTCCTGGCGCGCGCCGTGGCGAAGGGCATATTCGGCACCAAGGAACGCTCGGTCGTCGACGCGGCGAACCCGACTGGCATTGCCGCAGTCGTCGCCCAGCAGTTCGATGTCGCCAGGCAGGTCCTGTCGTACGGCCTCGTTCCGATCATCGAGCCGGAAGTGACGATCTCGATCCCCGACAAGGCGGAAGCCGAGGACATCCTTTTGGCGGAAATCCGCAAGCAACTCGACGACGTGCCGGCCGGCAAACAGGTCATGCTGAAATTGACGCTGCCGACGAAAGCGAACCTCTACAGACCGCTGATCGGAGATCCCCGTGTCATGCGCGTGGTTGCCCTGTCCGGCGGCTATTCCCGCGACGAGGCGAATGCCAAACTCAGCCACAACACCGGCATGATCGCAAGCTTCTCGCGCGCCCTGACCGAGGGCCTGTCGGTGCGCCAGACCGACGCAGAGTTCAACACGTTGCTGGAGTCGGCGATCGACAGCATTTTCCAAGCGTCCAGCGTCAAGCGATAGCCGGCCCGCGCCGGCGAACGGTCTTGCCGCCATGGGCGAATGGAACGAGAAATTGGAGAAAGCCGCCTAAGCGAGCTTTACATTCCCACGGTCTCAGGCAGCAGCCGGCCGGTTCTGGTCCGAAAGGTCAGGCCGGCCGGTCTCTATATGTCCTCGCCCCTCAGCAGCCGGGGTGCCGGGCCGGTCAGCCCCGAGGCCTGGCGAATGAAGAAATTCTTCAGCGGCGGCATGCGGTCGACCAGCCCGAGCCCGATGTCGCGCACCGCGCGCAGCGGCCCCAGATCGTTGGAGAACATGCGGTTCAGAATATCGGTGGTGGCGCCCATCTGCATCGTGTCGAAGCGCCGCCAGACCTGATAGCGCTCCAGAACGTCGAGCGCGCCGATATCCTGACCGAGCCGGTCGGCCTCGACCACGGTCTGGGCAAGGGCGGCCGCGTCCTTGAAGCCGAGATTGAGCCCCTGCCCGGCGATCGGATGGATGCCGTGGGCGGCGTCGCCCGCAAGCGCGAAGCGCGGGGCGACGAAGGCGCGCGCCAAGGTCAGCCCGAGCGGCCAGGCGCGGCGCTGGCCCTCGACATGGATCTCGCCGAGCTTGAGGCCGAAACGTTGTTCCAACTCGGTCTCGAAGACGAAGTCGTCCTCCTTGACGAGGCGTTCGGCGTCGGCGGTCCGCTCGGTCCACACGATGGAGGAGCGGTTGCCTTTCAGCGGCAGGGTCGCGAAGGGTCCGGCGGGCAAAAAATGCTCCTCGGCGCGGCCATTGTGCGGGCGTTCATGCGCCACCGTGCAGACAATGCCCGACTGCCCGTATTCCCAGCTCACCGTCTTGACGCCCGCCATGTCGCGCAGCCGCGAGCGCACGCCGTCGGCGGCGACGAGCAGGCGCGTCTCGACCGCGCCGCCATCGGCCAGATGCACCGTGACGCTGGCCGGGCCGGTGTCGAACCGCTCGACCGCCACGCCCTCGATCAGGTCGATCCCCAGGCTGGCCGCACGCTTGCGCAGCGCGCCGTTCAGCACGCGGTTGGCGACCATGAAGGCAAAGGGTTCGCCGGGCCGGACTTCGCCGTCGAAGGTCAGGAACACCGGCCGCACGGGATCGGAGGTGCGCGAATCGGTGACGATCATCTCGGTGATCGGCTGCGCCTCGGGCTCGATCTCGTCCCAGACCCCGAGCCGGTCGAGCATGCGCCTGGCGGCGGCGGCGACAGCGGAGGCGCGGCCATCCTTCTCCCAGACGCCGGGAGGTGCGGCGTCGACGACGGCGATCCGAAGGTCGGGCCGGGCGGCGCGCATGGAGACGGCGGTCGCCAGCCCGACATAACCGGCGCCGGCGATCAGCACGTCGAGCCGGGCATTCCTGGTCTTTTCACTTTTCGGCGTTGTTTTTCGCGTGGCCATCTACGGCGCTCCCTTCGAACCAACCCGCCTTGACTTCACCGGTCGATCTATCCGAAACCGGAGGCGCTGCAAGAGGCCGGCGACGGACCGGTGAAGGAGAAACCCGATGTCGGCGGCCATGCAGGAACTGCTTTCCATTCTCGACCTGGAAACGCTCGAACACAACCTCTTTAGAGGTCGCAGCCCGAAGGTGCGCTGGCAGCGCGTATTCGGCGGGCAGGTGATCGGGCAGGCGCTGGTCGCGGCAGAGCGGACCGTTGTCCCGGAGCGGCCGGTGCATTCGCTTCATGGCTATTTCATGCTGCCGGGCGATCCCGAAGTGCCGATCGTCTACGAGGTGGACCGCATTCGCGACGGCCGCAGCTTCACCACCCGCCGTGTGGTGGCGATCCAGCGCGGGCAGGCGATCTTTTCGCTGGAAGCCTCCTTCCAGGTGGAGGAAAAAGGGCTCGACCACCAGTTTCCCATCCCCCTCGACATGCCGCGACCCGAGACGCTGAAGAGCCAGCGCGAGCTTCTGGAGGAGATGGGCGAGCGCGTGCCGGAAAACATCCGGAAATTCTGGGCGCGCGAACGTCCGCTGGAACTGAAGCCGGTCAATGTCGAGCACTACACCAGCCGCGACCGGCTGCCGCCCCGCCAGAATGTCTGGCTGCGTGCAACGGGCAAGGTGCCCGACAATCGCGGCATCCAGGCAGCCGTGCTTGCCTATCTCTCCGACATGACGCTGCTCGATACGTCCACCTTCGCGCATGGCCGCTCCGGCTTCGATCCGGACATCCAGATGGCCAGCCTCGATCATTCGATGTGGTTTCATCGCGCCCATCCGCTCGACGGCTGGCTGCTCTATTCGCAGGACAGCCCCTCGGCCTCCGGCTCTCGCGGCTTCTCGCGCGGCACGCTTTACGGCGAGGACGGAACCCTGATCGCCTCGACGGCGCAGGAAGGCCTCGTGCGGCTGAGGACCCATTCGAAAAGCCGGTAGGGTTCTGCCAGCGGCCCGGCAGCCATATGCACGCCGATTAATCAGTATTTTGTCTTTGCCTATTCCTTAGGCAAAGAACCTGAGGGCAGCCGGACGTTCCGCCCCATCGGCGAACCATAAAGCCTGAAAATTCAATCCGTTGCGGCTCTGTATGCCGATTGGCACGCGGCGTGTATCGCCTTTCGCGCCTGTCGGAATCCACGGCCGGCGAAGCGATGCGGCGGTCACGCGGCGGCAAGAGAGCGAGAACGGATGAAATACATGATGAGGATACATTTCAGGAGCGCCATTTTCGCAACCCTCGCCGCGTTTCCATGGTGCCAGCCGGCTTTCGCCCAGAATGCGCCGAAGCTCGACACCGGCAACACCGCCTGGATGCTTACTTCGACCGCGCTGGTGCTGATGATGACCATACCGGGGCTGGCGCTCTTCTATGGCGGCATGGTGCGCAAGAAGAACGTGCTCGCCACCGTCATGCAGAGCTTCGCCATCTGCTGCCTGACGACGGTCTTGTGGTTCATCGTCGGCTACTCGCTCGCCTTCTCGGACGGCGACGGCATGAACGCCTGGATCGGCGGCCTGTCGAAAAGCTTCTTTTCGGGCATCGCCGTCGAGACATTGTGGGCGCCGGGCACCGCCAACATCCCCGAATATGTGTTCGCAATCTTCCAGATGACCTTCGCCATCATCACGCCCGCGCTGATCGCCGGTGCCTTCGCCGAGCGTATGAAATTCTCCGCCATGCTCATCTTCATGGCCGTCTGGCTTCTGCTCGTCTACGCGCCGATCGCGCATTGGGTATGGGGCGGTGGTTTCCTCGGCGGCGCCGGCGTTCTCGATTTCGCCGGCGGCACGGTGGTCCACATCAATGCCGGCGTCGCCGGGCTGATGTGCGCGCTGGTCATGGGCAAGCGCGAGGGCTACGGCACCGTCAACATGGCACCGCACAACCTCGTCTATTCCGTGATCGGCGCCTCGCTGCTGTGGGTCGGCTGGTTCGGCTTCAACGCCGGCTCCGAACTGGCGGCGGACGGGCTGGCGGGTGCCGCCATGGTCAACACTCAGGTCGCGGCGGCCGCCGCCGGCCTTGCCTGGATGTTCACCGAATGGCTGGCGGCGAAGAAGCCGAGCGTGCTCGGCATCGTCTCCGGCGCGGTGGCTGGCCTTGTCGCCGTTACCCCGGCGGCCGGCTTCGTCAACCCTACAGGAGCCTTCATCATCGGCATCGTGGCGGGCATCCTCTGCTATTTCGCCGCCGTCCGGTTGAAGCATGCCTTCGGCTACGATGATTCGCTCGACGCTTTCGGTGTGCACGGCATCGGCGGTATCATCGGCGCGCTCCTGACCGGCCTTCTCGCCGACCCCGCGATCAATCCGCTTGGCAAGGACGCCTCGGTCGTCACCCAACTCTACGGAATAATTTTCACCATCGCGTGGACGGCGCTCGTATCGCTGGTGATCCTTTACGTACTCAAGGCGACGATCGGCCTGCGTCCGTCCACCCAGGAAGAGATCGAGGGTCTCGATCTCTCGCAGCACGGCGAGGTCGTGCCGTGAAAAGCGGCTATCGGTCTCAAAGTGGGCAACGGCCGAAGCGTCGGTCGGCAAGCCGGCCGTTTCATGCATCTGGATGCAGCCTCCTCCCCGCCGGATCGCTTCCTGCCGTTTCAACCGATATTCATTCGCCGCACATGCTGCCGCCGCCGCATGGTTAATGCCGTCTTTACTATCCCCTCGTAGGCTCGCGGCCAGATATCCGTGCCGTGTAAGTTTTCGGCGCGGCTGGTTCCTGCGGGGAAATTCTTATGCGTTCAGCGGCAGAGGCGCCCTTCGATTTGAACGAGACGGGGTTCGGCATTCACGCCTTCCTCAGGCGGTTGGTCGAACGCGCCGTCGGGCTGGCGCTCCTCGGCGGCGTGGCGTTTTCGGTGGCGAGCCTGGCCACCTGGAACGTCGACGACCCGAGTTTCTCCAATGCGACCGATCACGCACTGTCGAATGCGATGGGCTATCCCGGTGCCGTCGTCTCCGACCTCCTGATGCAATTTTTTGGGCTTTCGGCGCTGATGGCGCTGGTGCCGGCGGTGGTCTGGGCCTTTATGCTGGCGACGGGGCGCGGCATTGACCGCAAGCCGCGCCGCGCCGGCGCGTGGCTCTTGGGCGCTCTGCTCGCCGCCGGTGTCGCCGGCTGCATCGGCGCCCCGCCGACCTGGCCGCTGCCGACAGGGCTCGGCGGCGCTTTCGGCGACCTCGTCCTCAATCTGCCGGCACTTTTCATCGGCGGCTATCCGAAAGGCATCGTCGCCACGATCATCGGCGCAGTGCTTGTCGGCCCGGCGATCCTGTTCCTGGCCTATGGCGCCGGGCTGGTCGGCCGCGAGGCGGCGCCCGCCAGGCCCGCGCGTCAGCGCAAGCGCGCTGCGAAGGCAGCCATTATCGAGGTCGACGATCTCGATGAAGAGGATGACGACGACGAGAACGACGGCATGCCGGCGCTGGGCGCGGTCTTCCATTGGTGGCTTTCGCTGCGCGCCTTCTTCCATCGCATGCGTATGCGCGGCGGCCATGCGGGCGGCATCGAGCCTTCCATTCGTTCGCTCCCGCGCGAGACGGGCGTTCCGACGGTCGATCCGGACCCGCGCCCCGGCATGGCGCGCGGCAATCGCGTCGAGCCGGAATTCTCCTCGCTCGGCGGAGCCGCCGATACCGACTTTGAGGATTTCGAACTGGACGATGATGAGGCTTCCATGCCTGCGGGTCGGCGGGCGGTGCAGGCGACCCGCAGCGGCGGGCCGGCCGGCGCGGCGGGCCCGCGCATCGAAAGCCCCGCGGCGCGTCCCGTCCCCGGAGCGCGGGTGTCGCGAGAGGCGCAGACCTCGCTGCTGGCCAGCGATACGTTCGAGATGCCGTCGCTGCACTTCCTGGCGGAAGCGCGCAGCGTAGCGCGCGATGCGAGCCTTTCGCCGGATGCGCTGCAGCAGAATGCGCGCCTGCTCGAAGGCGTCCTGGAGGATTTCGGCGTCAAGGGCGAGATAATCCATGTCCGCCCCGGCCCGGTGGTGACGCTCTACGAGCTTGAGCCGGCGCCCGGCATCAAGTCGTCCCGCGTTATCGGGCTGGCAGACGACATCGCCCGCTCGATGAGCGCGATCGCCTGCCGCGTCGCCGTGGTGCCCGGCCGCAACGCCATCGGCATCGAACTTCCCAACGCCAAGCGCGAGACGGTCTATCTGCGCGAGATACTGGCGAGCCGCGATTTCGAGCAATCCAAGGCGAAGCTGGCGCTGGCGCTGGGCAAGACCATCAACGGCGAGGCCGTCATCGCCGACATCGCCAAATTCCCGCACCTGCTGGTCGCCGGAACCACCGGTTCGGGCAAGTCGGTGGCGATCAACACGATGATCCTGTCGATCCTCTACCGCATGACGCCGGCCGATTGCCGGCTGATCATGATCGACCCCAAGATGCTCGAACTGTCGATCTATGACGGCATCCCGCACCTCCTGACGCCGGTGGTCACCGACCCGAAGAAAGCGGTTGTCGCGCTCAAATGGACGGTGCGCGAGATGGAGGACCGCTACCGCAAGATGTCGAAGGTCGGCGTGCGCAACATCGAAGGCTTCAACCAGCGCGTCGTGGCGGCGCAGAAGAAGGGCGAAAACATCGTCCGCACCGTGCAGACCGGCTTCGACAAGCAGACCGGCGAGGCGATCTACGAGACCGAGGAACTCGATCTCGAGCCGATGCCCTTCATCGTCGTCATCATCGACGAGATGGCGGATTTGATGATGGTCGCCGGCAAGGACATCGAGGGCGCCGTCCAGCGCCTGGCGCAGATGGCGCGCGCGGCGGGCATCCACGTCATCATGGCCACCCAGCGGCCCTCCGTCGACGTCATCACCGGCACGATCAAGGCGAACTTCCCCACCCGCATCTCCTTCCAGGTGACGTCCAAGATCGACAGCCGAACCATCCTCGGCGAGCAGGGTGCGGAACAGCTTCTCGGCATGGGCGACATGCTCTACATGGCCGGCGGCGGCCGCATCCAGCGCGTGCACGGGCCGTTCGTCTCCGACGACGAGGTCGAGAAGGTGGTCTCGCACCTGAAGCTGCAGGGCGCGCCCGAATATCTCGAGGCCATCACGGCGGACGACGACGAGGACGACGTTGATGGCGGCGGCTCTGCGGGCGGGAGCGGCGGCGGCAATTTCGACGATTCCGACGATCCCTACGACCAGGCCGTGGCCGTGGTGCTGCGCGACGGCAAGGCGTCGACCAGCTATATCCAGAGGCGGCTCGGCATCGGCTACAACCGCGCGGCCTCCATCATCGAGAAGATGGAGAAGGAAGGTATCGTCGGCGCGGCCAACCATGCGGGCAAGCGCGAAATCCTGGTGCCGACCGAAGAGGACGTACTGTAAAACATGTCTCGCGACGCGCTTTGGCGGCGGCGAGTCAAATTTCGGCCCCACTGCTTTCCTAGCTGACGGTGAGGGACCGAATGGTGGTGGGCAGGCGTCCGCGACCTACATATCGGATATGAAGCGGGCCGGCGGCAGCCGGTCCTTGTCCGCAGGAGAACCAGATGCCTTTTTCACAAGCCCGTCGCGGTTTCCTTACCTGGACGGCGCGCGCCGCCTCCATCGCTCTGGTGACGACCGCGCTGGCAGGAACAGCTTCCGCGCCTTCGATCGCCGCGCCCGAACAGGCCATCACGGCATCGGCGCAGAAGATCGCCGATCATTTCGCCAATATTAAAACCATGGCGGGTGAGTTCGTGCAGTTCGGCCCGAACGGCGAGCAGACCGGCGGCAAGTTCTATATCGAGCGGCCGGGCAGGCTTCGCTTCGACTACAACACGAAAAACAATTTCAAGGTGATCGCGGATGGCCGATCCGTGGCTGTCAGCAATATCCGCATGAAGACCTACAACATCTATCCCCTGTCGAAGACGCCGCTGAAGCTGCTCCTCGGCAACCGCATCGATCTCTCGAGTAACGAGGTGAAGGACATCCTGCAGTCGCCCGACGCAACGACGATCAAGTTTGCCGACAAATCCGTCTTCGGCGATTCCAGGCTGACGATGATATTCGACCCGAAAACCTACGCGCTGAAGCAATGGACCGCGACCGACGCCCAGGGCAAAGACACGACCGTCATGATCTTCAACGTCCAGGAGGGTGTGAAAATCGATCCGTCGCTCTTCAAGATCGACTATGCAAGCGCGGAGGTGAAGCAGCCCCTCCGGTAAGAAAAGCCGCGCCGGTCGGGCCGGAGCCCGTTCGCTCAGACCGGCTTCCCGGCGATAAATATCCGTATGCCCGGAATGATCGAATATTTTACCGAATCGGCGCCCTCGACGACAAACTCCCTCAATTCGAAGCCGGCCTGCCTGATCCGCTCGCGGAAATCACGCCCGTAGCGGCGGACATGATCCCGCTGGCCGAAATGCAGGAGGCGCGCGCGCTCTTCGGTAACCGTGGAATCCTCGTAGCTCGTTTCCCAGCCTTCCACGATCGGCACCATCAGGAGCGCAATGCCGCCGGGCTTCAAAATACGGTGGAGTTCGTCGAGCGCCACGACGTCGTTCACGTGTTCGAGGACATGGGAGCAGATCACGCAATCGAAGCTCCGGTCCGGCAGGTCGATGGCTTCGATGTTGATGTTGAGGTCGACATCGTCCCGCATCAGGTCGGCGGTCACGTATTTTTCGCATCGCGGGCGCACGAGCCGGGTTATCGCGGCCTCGGGAGCGAAATGCAGCAGGGACGAGCCGGGCCGTGGCAGATCGACGCTATCCAGCATCAGCTTGAACTGCCGATGCCTTTCGAGCGCGTTGCAGTTCGGGCACATCGCGTCCGGACGCGGAACGACGCCGAATGGCTCGAAGGCTCCGTGATATCCGCAAATGGGGCAATCCCTCGGCTCGGCCACCCGTTTGGAGTCACGATGATCGATCCGTTGAGCAGCCTTTCGAAGGCCCTTGGCAAGCAGCAGTTTGACGGTCATGTCGGCACGCCTCATGAAGGGTTGGTCGTGCACTCGCTGGTTGCCCCCCGTTGCCCCGCAAGAGCACAGGTTTCCAGTCGCCAATACGCTGCCTGAGATCGCGTCAGCGCCATCTTCCATCCGAATCCGGCCAATTTGGGGACCGAGACGATTTTGCCCTTGATGGGGCTCTCCAGGCAGAGCGGCCGCTACAGGCATTTCACCGCCGGTGCGCTTGCCTGCGCACGCCTGGGCTGGCAATAGCCTTCTTTCAGTCCGCATCCGGGGTTTTCCATGCCGTTGACGATCGCCACCTGGAACATCAATTCCGTGCGCCTGCGCATGCCGCTCGTCGAGCGCTTCCTGCTCCAGCACCAGCCGGACGTGCTGTGCCTGCAGGAAACCAAGTGCATCGACGAATTGTTCCCGGCCGAGGCGTTCGCCGCGCTCGGCTACTCCCATATCGCGATCAGCGGCCAGAAAGGCTATCACGGCGTCGCCACGGTCGCGCGGCGGCCGCTGGAGGTCGTGGAGCGCCGCCGCTTCTGCGACAATGGCGATTGCCGGCATATCTCGACGCGGATCGTGAGCGGCGGACATGCGCTGCTGCTGCACAATTTCTACGTACCGGCCGGCGGCGACGAGCCCGATCCCGATATCAACCCCAAATTCCGGCACAAGCTCGATTTCATCGAGGAGATGAATACGGTTCGCGCCGAACAGGGCGAGGCGCACGGTTCGATCCTCGTCGGCGATCTTAACATCGCCCCGTTGCCGACCGATGTGTGGTCGCACAAGCAACTCCTGAACGTGGTCAGCCACACGCCGGTGGAGACGGAAGGATTTGAGGCGATGCGACGGGCCGGCGGCTGGGTCGACCTGATGCGCCGGCATATTCCGCCCGAACTTAAGGTCTATACCTGGTGGAGCTACCGCGCCCGCGACTGGGCGCTTTCCAATCGCGGACGGCGCCTCGACCATGTCTGGTCATCGGACAATGTCGCGGCGAGGCTCGCCGCGATCGACATCGTGCGCGAGGCGCGCGGCTGGGAGCGGCCGTCCGACCATGTTCCGGTGATCGCGCGCTTCGACCTCGATTAGAGTATCCGGAAAAGCGGGAACCCGTTTTCCGAAAAGAGCATGCTTAAACAAAGAGATTAGAGCATCAAACTCAGCACGTCGAAGCGCCGTCAGTCCGAGAAGCGCGGACCCAGCCTGTCGATTTTCCCGACCATCCGGGTCAGGCCTTGCGCAATCTGGTCGCGCAGTGCCGCCGCGAGTTCCGGATATTCCTGCAAAATGCGGTGGAAAAGCTTGCGGCTCAGCCGGACAAGCTCGGTATCCTCGGCCGCCACGGCCCCTGTCGGCCGCACCGTATCGGCGATCAGCGCCAGTTCGCCGAGCAGCGCGCCGGCTCCCGCATCGCCGAGCAGGACGCGTTCCCCCTCGGCGTTTTCACGAAACAGCCCGATCCGCCCCCTCGCCACGACGAATGCCCCGTCGGCCTGCGCCCCCGCTTCATAGAGAAGTTGCCCCGATGCCAGGCGCATGTTCTCCGCGCCGAAGGCAAGCAGCCGTAGCTGGTCGGGCGTAAAGCTCTGGAAGAGCTCCACGCCGGAAAGCAGGCGGACGTCGTCATCCAGCGCCAAGATCGTCCCCTTGCATCCCGCCCCCGCTCAAGCCGTGTGGACAGCTCCTTTGCCGCATTTGTGCAACGCCAGCCGATTCCGTCTGGCTGCAAAATGTTCTAGGGAACGAGCTTGTATCCGCCGCTTTCTGTCACAAGTATTTCGGCATTGGAAGGATCGCGTTCGATCTTCTGGCGCAACCGGTACACATGGGTCTCGAGCGTGTGGGTGGTGACGCCGGAATTATAGCCCCACACTTCCTCGAGAAGCACGTCGCGGGTGACCACCTTCTGCTCGGCGCGATAGAGGTATTTGATGATCGCCGCTTCCTTCTCCGTCAGCCGCACTTTGGAGCCGCGCTGGTCGACCAGAAGCTTCTGGCTCGGCTTGAAGGTGTAGGGCCCAACGGTGAAGGTCGCGTCCTCGCTCTGCTCGTGCTGGCGCAGTTGCGCGCGGATGCGGGCGAGCAGCACGGCGAAGCGGAACGGCTTGGTGACATAGTCGTTGGCGCCCGCCTCAAGGCCGAGGATGGTGTCGGAATCGGTGTCCTGTCCGGTCAGCATGATGATCGGCGCCTTGTACCCGTTCTTGCGCAACAGCTTGACCGCCTCGCGACCGTCCATGTCGGGCAGGCCGACATCCATGATCAGCAGGTCGACCATGCCGTTGCGCACCGACTGGATGCCCTTGGTGGCCGTTCCTTCCTGCAGTATCTCGAACTCCTCGTAGAGCGCCAGTTGCTCGACAAGTGTCGAGCGAAGATCTTCGTCGTCGTCGACAATGAGGATGGTGCGCGATGCCATGGGCCAATCCGTTGTTATTGAATGAAGAATAGAGACTGTTGAAAGAGCCGTCTATGCATGCGGAAAATGGCTGCAAAGCGGCTCGGAAATTGTTGTTGTCCTCCACGGCTGTTCTCCGCGATACGGGAAGATAGCAGCCTGGTGAAAGATTTGGGATGCCGATCGGAAATATCAATGTCCGCTCAAGACCGGGGAACCGCGCCGAGGGGCTTCTCAGCGTCGAGGGAATGGTCTTCCGGTGCGCGCTTGGAAAGGCCGGCATCTCCGCCTTCAAGCGCGAGGGCGACGGTGCGACCCCTCTCGGCAGGCTCCGTCTTCTCGGCGCCTATATAAGAAACGAGCGCCATCCCATACGCCGTTCAGGCCTCGTGTTTGCGCCGATCCGTGCCGATACGGGCTGGTGCGACGCGCCGGGCGACGCCAATTACAACAGGCCGGTACGCCTCCCCTTCCGTGCCGGCCACGAAAAGATGCTGCGCGGCGACCGGCTCTACGATTTTTGCATCGTGCTCGACTGGAACATCCATCCGCGCCGGCGAAACGGCGGCAGCGCCATTTTCATGCATCTGGCCCGGCCGGGCTTCCTGCCGACGGAAGGCTGCATCGCGGTGGAGCGAAGGGTGATGCTGCGGCTTCTGCCGCACCTGTCGCGCAAGACGGTGCTTACCGTGCTGGCGTGAGGCAGCCCGGCCTAAAAGGGCAACCCCATCTGAGGGTCGACCCCCACTCCGATTTGCTTCGCAAACCACCTCTCCCCCGCTCGACGGGGGAGAGGAAACGCCAGTCGCAAGGCTTGGCTCCTTTCCTCTCCCCCACCAAAGTGGGAGAGAGGTGGCCCGCGAAGCGGGACGGAGCGGGGGATCAGCCAAATACGATCGCCCTTCATCCGCAAAAGGGCTCCAGTGAAAGGAAAAACGATAAAGCGATAAAGGCTGCGCGCCTTGCCGTCTATGCCGGCTGCCCCCCCAGCCGGCCGGCCAGCGCCTCCATGCGCTCGGCAAGCCCTGCCAGCGCGCCTGTCAGCGCCGCGTCGTTCTTGTCGGCCTTGGTGAGCGCCTCGTCGTGCGTCTTGCGCAAGGTGCCGATCTCGGCCTCCATGCCCTTGACGCGCTTTTGCAGTTCCACGAACTCGTCCATGACCATGATCCCGGCCATGACGGTCAGCCGCTGGTCGCCGATCTCGCCGAAGGAATCCTTCAGATGCGCGACGTAGCGGTCGAAGTTCTGGGCAAGATCGATCAGATGCTCCTCCTGGCCTTCGTCGCAGGCCATGCGGTAGGTCTTGCCGTCAATCGTCACCGTAACCTGGGCCAAGGCGCGCTCCTATCTGTCGAGCACGGCGCGGATCGTCTCCATCGCCGTCACCAGCCTGCGCGAAACCTCGCGATTGGCGTTCTCCAGCCGCTCGCCGCGCGCTTCCGAATTATCGAGTTCCTGCGCCAGCTTGGCGCGGTCGGCGTTCATCCGCTGCACCTCGGCCTCGACCTCGGTGGCGTCCACCCGTTCTTCCAGTCGGGTCACGACAGCAGCCTCCAGCGTCTCGATCGCCTGGCCCAGCCGCCCGATAGTCTCCCTGAGGGTCGTTTCCCCTGTCATCGTTTCGTTCCAAGCCCCGCCCGGCAGCGAATCGTGCGCGTTGAGAACGCGTTATGTCGGAAAGATTAGGCGGCGGATGAATGCTGCGTCAATAAAGCCGCCAGCCTATCCCCCGGAATTGGGCTACACTGGTTGCCGCGGCCCGGAAACGCCCCATTTCATTGACTTGGCCAAGCCAACTGCTATGTGTCGCCCAGCCGTTTTCAGGGCCCTTCACCGCATCTCCAACCAGCGGGCATTTCCATGATTTCACGTGAACAACACGACCGGATGGCCAACGCGATCCGCTTCCTTTCCATGGACGCCGTCGAGAAAGCCGATTCGGGCCATCCCGGCCTGCCGATGGGCTGCGCCGACCTCGCCACGGTCCTGTTCACGCGCTTTTTGAAATTCGATCCGAAAAACCCGCACTGGGCCGACCGCGACCGCTTCATCCTGTCGGCCGGGCATGGCTCGATGCTGCTCTATTCGCTGCTCTACCTCACCGGCTACGAGGACATGACGATCGAGCAGATCAAGCATTTCCGCCAGCTCGGCTCGAAGACGGCCGGCCATCCCGAATACGGCCACGCGACGGGCATCGAGACGACGACCGGCCCGCTCGGCCAGGGGGTCGCCAATTCAGTCGGCTTCGCGCTCACCGAGCGCATCATGAACGCCGCCTTCGACGATGATCTGGTCAACCATTTCACCTATGTGCTGGCCGGCGACGGCTGCCTGATGGAAGGCATCAGCCATGAGGCGATCGCGCTTGCCGGCCATCTCAAGCTGAACAAGCTGATCCTGTTTTGGGATCACAACAGCATCACCATCGACGGCCCCGTCTCGCTCTCCGACAATACCGACCAGGTGGCGCGCTTCCAGGCCTCGGGCTGGAACGCCAGCCATGTCGACGGCATGGACCCGGAGGCGATCGCCTACGCCATCGAGGCCGCGCACCATTCGCAAAAGCCGACCATGATCGCCTGTAAGACGACCATCGGCTTCGGCGCGCCGACCAAGGCGGGCACCAACAAGGCGCATGGCTCGCCGCTCGGCGCAGAAGAGATCGCCGGCGCGCGCAAATTCCTCAACTGGGATTATCCGCCCTTCGAGATTCCCTCCGACATCCTCGACGCATGGCGCGAAATCGGCAAGCGTTCGGTGGACGAGCGCAAGGCCTGGGAGAAGCGCCTTGCGGCCCACAGCAAAAAGGGCGAGTTCGAGCGCCGCATGGCGGGCAAGCTGCCGTCCGGCCTCGACAAGGCGATCGTCGACTACAAGAAGAAGCTTTCCGCCGACAAGCCGAATGTCGCAACGCGCAAATCATCGGAAATGGCGCTGGAAATCATCAACGGCGTCGTGCCGGAAACGATCGGCGGTTCCGCCGACCTGACCGGGTCGAACAACACCAAGACCAGCGAGACCAGGAACATCACCGCCGACGATTACGGCCAGCGCTACATGCATTACGGCATTCGCGAGCACGGCATGGTCGCCGCCATGAACGGCATGGCGCTGCATGGCGGCGTCATCCCCTATGGCGGCACGTTCCTGTGCTTCTCCGACTATTGCCGGCCCTCGATCCGCCTTTCGGCGCTGATGGGCATCCGCAACATCTTCGTCATGACCCACGATTCCATAGGGCTGGGCGAGGACGGACCCACCCACCAGCCGGTCGAGCAACTGGCGGCGCTGCGTGCCATTCCCAACCACGTCGTCTATCGTCCGGCCGACGCGGTCGAGACCGCCGAATGCTGGCAGCTTGCGCTGGAATCGCCGAAACATTCTTCGACGCTGGCGCTGACCCGCCAGCCGCTTCGGGCGGTCAGGACCGAACACACGGACGAGAATCTCAGCGCGAAGGGCGCTTATGAACTCGCGCCGGCAAGCGGCAAGGCGGAAATCACCATCTTTGCCTCGGGCTCGGAGGTCGAGATAGCGCTCGACGCCCGCGAGAAGCTGGAGAAGAAGGGGCGCAAGACCCGCGTCGTCTCCGTGCCCTCCTTCGAGCTGTTCTTCCAGCAGGACGCCGCCTACCGGAAAAAGACGATCGGCGACACGCAGGTCCGCGTCGCGGTCGAGGCCGCGATCCGGCAGGGCTGGGACGAGTTCATCGGCACCGACGGCAAATTCGTCGGCATGACCGGCTTCGGCGCCAGCGGCAAGATCGAGGACCTCTATCCCCATTTCGGCATCACCGCCGAACACGTGGCAAAGGCCGCCGAAGGAGCGCTCGCGAAAAAGAGCTGATCCCGTCCGGCACCGGCGTCCTCCTCCCCGGCCGCCCCGCGCACCCTTCACCTTGTCTTCCAGGAGAATAATCATGCCCGTCAGAGTAGCCATCAACGGATTTGGCCGCATCGGCCGCAACGTGCTTCGCGCCATCATCGAATCGGGCCGCACCGATATCGAGGTGGTGGCTCTCAACGATCTCGGCCCGGTGGAAACCAACGCGCATTTGATCCGCTATGACAGCGTACATGGCCGCTTCCCCGGCGAGGTCAAGGTCGCGGGCGACACGATCGACGTCGGCCGCGGCCCGATGCGGGTCCATGCCGTGCGCAACCCCGCCGAACTGCCGTGGAAGGAAGAAGGCGTCGACATCGCGCTCGAATGCACCGGCCTGTTCGCGACCAGGGAAAAGGCGTCCGCGCATCTCGAGGCCGGCGCCAGGCGCGTTCTCGTCTCGGCTCCGGCGGACGGCGCCGACATCACCGTCGTCTACGGCGTCAACCAGGACAAGATCACCAAGGACCATCGGGTGATCTCCAACGCGTCCTGCACCACCAATTGCCTGGCTCCGGTGGCGAAGGTGCTGAACGACGCCTTCGGCATCGAGAAGGGGTTCATGACCACCGTCCATTCCTACACCGGCGACCAGCCGACGCTCGACACGATGCACAAGGATCTCTACCGCGGTCGTGCGGCGGCGGTGTCGATGATCCCGACCTCGACGGGCGCGGCCAAGGCGGTCGGCTTGGTGCTGCCCGAACTGAAGGGCAAGCTCGACGGCGTGTCGATCCGCGTGCCGACCCCGAACGTCTCGGTCATCGACCTGAAATTCGTGTCGAAGAGGAACGTCACGGTGGAAGAGGTGAACGCCGCACTCGTCGCCGCCGCGTCGAAGGGGCCGCTCAAGGGCATCCTCGCCTACACCGAGGAAAAGCTCGTCTCCATCGATCTCAACCACAACCCCGCATCATCCACCTTCGCGCTGGACCAGACCAAGGTGATCGAGGGCAACCTTGTGCGCGTCATGTCCTGGTACGACAATGAATGGGGTTTCTCCAACCGCATGGCCGACACGGCGGTGGCCTTCGGCAAGACGATCTGATCGGCCCTTATTTGCAGGGGGGTATCGGGCCCCGCAACGGCAACCGCCTCACGTCAGGTGGGTCAAAAATACATCCAGAGCGAAGGCCGCGAAGGCGACGACCGCCAGCTTCCAGAAATCGCGGCGCTGGCGGAAGCCCGGCAGTCCGATCGGTTTGATGACCTGGATCGCCATCATGGCGATGATGACGAGGGCGATGATCTTCGACATTGCGACTTCTGCTTTCGGTTCCGTGCGGAATCGGCGCGGACATTTCACAGACATGCCTGTCGGCGCCTGTCCTGTCAAAGCGGAGCCTTCCAGCGCCCCATCCGTTTATTCGTTAGTCACATGGACGCGGTGACCGTCGATTGGTTAAGAAGGAAGAAATCCGCGAAAGTTTGCACGGGAGGCAAGGATGGTTTCACGCTATCACGAGGTTTACGAAGGCTGGAAACGCGATCCGGAGGGTTTCTGGGCGGAGGCCGCCAAGGCCATCGACTGGATATCGCCGCCTGAAAAGATCTTCGACAAGGACGCCGGCGTCTACGGCATCTGGTATCCCGACGCCACCTGCAACACCTGCTACAACGCCGTCGACCGCCATGTCGAAGGCGGCCGCGCCGACCAGAACGCGCTGATCTACGACAGCCCGATCACCGGCCGCAAGAAGGCCTTCACCTATGCCGATGTGAAGGAAGAGGTCTCGGCCCTTGCCGCGCTTCTCCAGGACCACGGTGTCGGCAAGGGCGACCGCGTCGTCATTTATATGCCGATGGTGCCGGAAGCCGTGTTCTCGATGCTCGCTTGCGCCCGCATCGGCGCCATCCATTCCGTCGTCTTCGGCGGCTTCGCTTCGCGCGAACTCGCCACCCGCATCGACGACGCCAAGCCCAAGCTCGTCATTTCCGCCTCCTGCGGCGTCGAGCCGGGCCGCATCGTCGCTTATAAGCCGCTGCTCGACCGCGCCATCGAGCTTTCGGCGCACAAGCCGGATGCCTGCATCATCCTGCAGCGCGAGGAAGAGCCCTGCGACCTGATCGAGGGCCGCGACTTCGACTATGCCGAGGGCGTTGCGAAGACGCGCGGCCGCGAAGTCCCGTGCGTCGAGCTTAAATCGACCGATCCGCTCTACGTGCTCTACACGTCCGGCACGACCGGCCAGCCCAAGGGCGTCGTGCGCGACAATGGCGGGCATATGGTGGCACTCGCCTGGACGATGGGCAACGAATTCGGCGTCAAGCCGGGCGAAGTCTTCTGGGCCGCCTCCGACGTCGGCTGGGTCGTCGGCCATTCCTATATCGCCTACGGGCCGCTGATCTACGGCGCGACCTCCATCCTGTTTGAAGGCAAGCCGGTCGGCACGCCGGACGCCGGGACCTTCTGGCGTGTCATCTCCGAGCACAAGGTCGCCGCGCTGTTCACCGCGCCCACCGCCTTCCGCGCCATCAAGCGGGAGGACCCGGCCGGCGAATTCGTCAAGAAATACGATCTTTCTTGCTTCCGCACCCTCTTCCTCGCCGGCGAGCGCGCCGACCCGGAGACGATCAAATGGGCCGAGCAGAAGCTCGGCGTGCCGGTGATCGACCATTGGTGGCAGACGGAGACCGGCTACCCGGTCTCGCAAAACCCGGTCGGGCTCGGCATCCTGCCGGTGAAATACGGCTCGCCGGGCGTGGCGATGCCGGGCTACGACGTACAGGTGGTGGACGACGCAGGCCTTCCGGTCGCCGCCAAGGTGCTCGGCAACGTCGTCATCAAGCTGCCGCTGCCGGCCGGCTGCCTGCCGACGCTGTGGCACGCCGACCAGCGCTTCCGCGAAGCCTATCTCAACGAGTTCCCCGGCTACTACAAGACCGCCGATGCCGGTTATATCGACGATGACGGCTACCTGTTCGTCATGGCGCGCACCGACGACATCATCAACGTCGCCGGCCATCGTCTCTCGACGGGTGCGATGGAGGAGGTCGTGGCCGAGCATCCGGACGTCGCCGAATGCGCCGTCATCGGCATCGCCGACGCCATGAAAGGCCAGGTGCCGGTCGGCTTCGTGGTCCTGAATTCGGGCGTGGCGCGCGACGACGCCACGATCGAGCGCGAGGTCATCGGCCTCATCCGCGAGCGCATCGGCCCGGTCGCGGCGTTCAAGTCCGTCGTCACGGTCAAGCGCCTGCCCAAGACCCGCTCCGGCAAGATCCTGCGCGGCACCATGCAGAAGATCGCCGACAAGGAGGAATGGACCATGCCGGCGACGATCGACGATCCCGACATCATCGACGAGATCACGGTGGCGCTGGCCGACCGGGGGATGGGAGTCTGAGCCGGCCTGACAGGGGAAGTTGACCGGCCCGCCGCTTCGGGCTTATCCCGATGCCGACAGCGGCATTCAAGACAGGCGGAGCGATATGGCACTTGAAGGCAAGACGGCGATCGTGACGGGCGCGGCGGGCGGCATCGGCTATGCGGTGGCGGAGCGCTTCGTCAAGGAAGGCGCCAAAATCGTCATCGCCGATTTCGACGCCGAAAAGGGTGCCAGGGCCGCCAGGGCGCTCGGCTCCGACACCTCCGTGCGCTTCGTCAAGACCGATGTCGGCGACGCGGCCCAGATCGCCAGGATGGTGGACGAGACGGTATCCGCCTTCGGTGAGATCGATATCCTGGTCGCCAATGCCGGCATCGTCCACGGCGCCGATTTCCTCGACATCGCCGAGGCGGATTTCGACCGCGTGCTGCGCGTCAATTTGAAGGGCGTGTTCCTCGCCGGGCAGGCGGTGGCGCGGCGCATGGCGGAGCGCGTCAAGGCCGGCGGCCCGGCCGGCACCATCATCAACATGTCCTCGGTCAACGCCGTCTTCGCCATTCCCAACCAGGTGCCCTATTCGGTCTCAAAGGGCGGCGTGAACCAGTTGACCAAGGTGATGGCGCTGTCGCTCGCGTCTTACGGCATCCGCGTCAACGCCATCGGCCCCGGCTCGATCATGACCGACATCCTGAAATCCGTCGCCAACGACAAGGCGGCGATGGACAGGATCATGATGCGCACGCCGCTCGGCCGTATCGGCGACCCCTCCGAGATCGCTTCCATCGCCGCCTTCCTCGCCTCCGACGACGCCAGCTACATCACCGGCCAGACCATCTACGCCGATGGCGGCCGCCTGCCGCTGAACTACACGGTGCCGATAAAAAACGCATAGCGGGCCTTCCCGTATCCTCCTGACGGAAAGCTGTCAGGGGCACTATGCGATGGTCCTCCTGCCCAACGACGCGACAGGAGATCGGACAATGAACCCCTTCACCCTTGCCCCGATGGCCGCCATCGGCCGCTACGCCGCCAATCTGCGCGCCCTGCGCCAGAACATCCGCACCGAGCGCATCCTGAATGCCCTGCCAGCCAATGTGCGCAGGGACATCGGCTGGCCGGAAATCTATGAAGACCGCCGGTCGTGGTGGCGGCGGCTGGATTAGGCCGTGGTGCCGGTCATGGGCGGGGCGTCCGCTGACAGGCTCCTGACATATTGCTGTCAGGAGCCTCGTGTCATGATAGTGTCAGGAGGTTCGCGCCATGACCTGTCGAATGAAACCATCGCCGGCCCTGGCCGGCCGAGGCCACTGATATGCGCCGCGCAGACCGGCTCTTCCAGATCGTGCAGCATCTGCGCGGCGGGCGGCTCGTCACCGCGCGCATGCTCGGCGAACGCCTCGAGGTCTCGGATCGCACGATCTATCGCGACATCGCCGACCTGCAATCGACCGGGGTGCCGATCGATGGCGAGGCGGGCGTCGGCTATATCCTGCGTGAAGGCTTCGACCTTCCGCCGCTGATGTTCACGCGCGATGAAATCGTCGCCCTCGTCGCCGGCGCCCGCATGGTGCGCGCCTTCGGTGGAGCGGCGATGGCGCGGGCGGCGGAGGAAGCGCTGGTGAAGATCGGCGCCGTCCTGCCCGACAGCGAGAAGTCGCGCATAGCCCAGACCAGCATCTTCGCGCCGAGTTATGTCGTCTCCGACAACGACCGCAACGTCATCGATATACTGGAACGCTCGGTCGAGCGGCGCGAGGTGATGCGCTTCGATTACCGCGACGAGGCCGGCCGCCAGACGGAGCGCGACGTGCGCCCGCTCGGCCTGTGGTTCTGGGGCAAGGTATGGACGCTGATCGCCTGGTGCGAGATGCGCGACGATTTCCGCGCCTTCCGCATCGACCGCATCGCCGGTCTCGACAATGCCGGCCGCACCTTCCGGCCCGAGCGCGGCAAGACGCTCACCGATTTCTATCGAACCGTCGAAGTCTGGGAGCGCGCGCCCCCGGTCGACAAGGCGGGGTAGAGAGCACCGCCCATCCGTTCAGCTTTTATCGGCCGGGTTCTTGCGGGCCGTGACTTCGATCTCGATCTTGATACGGGGGTCGGGCAGCACGGCGATCCAGGTCGTGTTCGCCGGCATCGCGTCCGCGCAATGCCGGCCGATCACCTTCGTCGCGGCGGGATAGTCCGACATGCTGGCAACGATGATACGGATGCGCACGACATCGGCGAATGTGCATCCGGCCTGGTTGAGACACCAATCGATATTGACGAAGGTCTGCTCCGCCTGATCGGTGATGTTGTCGGCGATTTCCATCGTGTCGTAGTCGAAGCCGGAACAGCCGGACACGAAGACCCAGCCATCATCATCGACGACGACCCGCGAATAGTTCAGGAGTTTCTCGAAGTTCGAACCTCGGCCTATCTTCCGGCGCATGGCCCCTGCCCCATTCGTGAGCGAGCTTATTCCTCGTCGTCGTCGGGAGCCTTCTTGAGCGAGGAGAGCTTGGCGAAGACGGCGGCAGCGTCGAGTTCCCCATCCTCCTTCCTCTCGTCGGCGGCGGTAAGTCTCTCGGTCACCGAGGCGGGCAGCAGCGTATCGCCCACCGGCGCTGGCTGCGGCTGGCCGCGCGAGGCGCGCTGCACTTCGATATCGAGGTCGATCTGTGAGCAGAGCCCCAGCGTCACCGGATCGAGCGGCTGCAGATTGGCCGAGTTCCAGTGCGTGCGCTCGCGGATCTGCTCGATGGTCGACTTGGTGGTGCCGACGAGGCGCGAAATCTGCGCATCCTTGAGTTCGGGATGATTGCGCACCAGCCACAAGATGGCGTTCGGACGGTCCTGCCGCTTCGACAGCGGCGTGTAGCGCGGCCCCTTGCGCTTGGATTCGGGCACCCGCACCTTCGGTTCGGAGAGCTTGAGCTTGCGCTCGGAATCGGTCTCGGCCGCGGCAATCTCCTCGCGCGTCAACTGCCCGTTCATGACCGGGTCGAGACCCTTGATGCCCTGCGCGGCCTCGCCGTCGGCGATCGCGCGTACCTCAAGCGGATGCAGCCCGCAGAACTGGGCAATCTGCTCGAAGGTCAGCGCGGTGTTGTCGACGAGCCACACGGCCGTCGCCTTGGGCATGAGAAGCTGGTTGGCCATAAAGATAATATCCTCTCGTTCGCCCGCGTCCCTGTCGCGGGCGGTGGATGGAACCACCATGTTGGGAAATCATTCCGGGATATAAAGCCATTCGCCGCGCTCCGCAACGAATTCCGAAAATTTCTGGCGAAGGGGGGGGCGAGGCCGGCGCTCGGACGGGCGTGAGCGAAAAGGAAAACCTCTATGCCACGTCGAGCACGATCTTGCCGATATGCCGGCCCTCTTCCATGCGTTCATGCGCCCGCCACGCTTCCTTGAGCGGAAAGATCATGTCCATGACCGGAGCGACCTGGCGCGTGGCGAGCAGCGGCCAGACTTTCTGTTCGAGTGCGGCGGCTACCTCGCCCTTGAAATCGACCGAACGCGGCCTGAGCGTCGAGCCGGTATGAACCAGCCGCTTCACCATCAGCTTCCTGAAATCGGCGGTCGCCTTCGGACCGTCGAGGAAGGCGATCTGGACGATGCGGCCGTCTACCGCAGCAGCAGTATAGTTGCGGTCGATATAGCCGCCGCCGACCATGTCGAGGATGACGTCGACGCCTTCGCCGCCCGTGACCTCCTTGACCACGGCAACGAAATCCTCCTCCCGGTAGTTGACCGCGCGGTCGGCGCCGATCTTCAGGCAGGCTTCGCATTTGTCCGCCGACTCGGCGGTGGCGACGACATAGGCGCCGAACGCCTTGGCAAGCTGGATGGCCGTCGTGCCGATGCCGGACGTACCGCCATGGACGAGGAAGCGTTCGCCTTCCTTCAGCGCGCCGCGCTCGAAGACATTGTGCCAGACGGTGAAGAAGGTTTCAGGCAGCGCCGCGGCTTCCGTGAAGGTGAAGCCGACCGGGAGCGGCAGGGCGTTGGTGCCATGCACCGCGACATATTCGGCATAGCCGCCACCGGCGGTGAGCGCCACCACCGGGTCGCCGACGCGCCACCTGCCCGCGCCGACACCGAGCGCCGCCACTTCGCCCGAGACTTCCAGCCCCGGCAGGTCGGATGCGCCGGCCGGCGGCGGATAGGCGCCTTGCCGTTGCAGTACGTCCGGCCGGTTGACGCCGGCGGCACGCACCTTGATGAGGATCTGGCCGGGCGCCGGCTCGGGCACGTCACGCCGCTCCGGCTTCAGCACCAGCGGGCCGCCCGGCTGGGTGATCGCGATGGCCATCATCTTGGCGGGGATCGGTCCGGTCATATGATTTCAACTTCCTTCGGCAATACTCGACGAACCGAGGTTTGCGTCCGATGCCTCACGCCCCTTATTGTGGCAACCTATGTAGCCGATCGGGTTGGACAAGCAAGGCAAAGGGAGGAATTGCATGAGCGTGTTCGACGAGGACGCACCCAGGAAAAAGAAGACCCACGAAATCGGCCAGGATCTTTCGCTCTTGTCCGTCGACGAACTTTCCGAACGCATCGGGCAATTGAAGGAAGAGATCCGCCGGCTGGAAATCGAAAGAACGGCGAAGGGCGCGACGCGCAACGCGGCCGACGCGCTTTTCCGCAAGGGTTGAACCTTTGTCGCGCGGCGATCGTTTCCGTCTCGAAACGGCCGTAAATCTGATGGCACCCGCTTGCGCCCACTGGAGTTTCTGACAACCCGATGTTCGCCTCCTTCGGTCCCATCCTTGCCCTGTTGCGCGGAACGGCGTTCCTGCTGCTCGCCTCGGGCCTGCTCAGCCTTCTCCTGCCGCTGCGCGGCCAGGCGGAGGGCTTCTCCACCGCCTCGCTCGGCCTGCTCGGCACGGCTTGGGCGGGCGGCTTCGTCGCCGGCTGCTACTTCGCGCCCAGGCTGGTGCGCAATGTCGGCCATGTGCGCGCCTTCGGCACCTTCGCAGCGGTCGGCGCGATCATCGCGCTTCTGACCGGCCTTTTCGTCAACGAATATGTCTGGATCGCGCTCAGGATATTCACCGGCTTCACCATGGCCGGCTCCTTCATGGTCATCGAAAGCTGGCTGAACGAGCGCGCCACCAACGAAAACCGAGGCACCGTCTTCGGCCTCTATATGATGGTGACCTACGCGGCGATCATGGCAGGCCAGATGATCGTCGCCGCCGGCGACGTGCGCTCCGCTTCGCTCTTCATGGTGACGGGCATCTTCTTTTGCCTGTCGCTGATCCCGACCGCGATCTCCACGCAGGCAACGCCGGCGCCCTTGAAGGAAGTGTCGCTCGACCTCAAGAAGCTCTACGCCAACTCGCCCGTGGCGCTGATCGGCTGCCTCTTGATCGGCGTCGCCAATGGCGCATGGGGCACGCTCGGCGCGGTGTTCGGGGCACGCATCGGCATGCCCACCTTCGAGATCGCACTGATGATGAGCCTGGTGGTCGTCGCAGGCGCGGTGATGCAGCTTCCTGCCGGCCGCGTCTCCGACCGCACGGACCGTCGCTTTGTCATGGCGGCCGCCGGTGCCGGCGCGGCGCTGATCGGGGTTCTCATTTTCGTGCTCGAGCCACGCCATGGCGCCGTCATCCTGGTGATGACCGCCTGCTATGGCGGGCTTGCCTACATCCTCTATTCGCTGGCCGTGGCGCATGCCAACGACCACGCAAGCTCGGAGGATTTCGTCAAGGTGTCGAGCGGGCTCCTGCTGCTCTACGGCTTCGGCACCATGATCGGCCCGCTCCTCGGCGCGTCGCTGATGGCCTATCTGAGACCCGAGAGCCTGTTCCTCGCCACCGCGCTGGCCCATGCCGCCCTTGCCGGCTACACGATCCTGCGCATCAAGACCCGTGCGCCGATCCCCGTCGAGGAGCGCGAGGCCTTCCACACCGTTCCCGCCGAACGGGCGACGACCCCGCAAGCCCTTCATCTCGACCCGCGTGTCGATGCCGGCGAGAGCCAAGACAGTCCGGACAAAAAGGAACCGGCCGCCGCCTGATCTGGCGACGGCCGGGTGGATTGTTCATGGCCGATCTACATGGATCACTTCATGGTCGGCATCGCGAACTCGGCACCTTCCTTGACGCCGCCCGCGCGCCCGCAGCCAGAGGCGAGGACGCACAAGCCGGAAACCCGGAGGCGTCACTTCATGGTCGGCATGGCGAATTCGGCGCCTTCCTTGACGCCGCCCGCGCGCCCGCAGCCAGAGGCGAGGACGCGCAAGCGGAAACCCGGAGGCGTCACTTCATGGTCGGCATGGCGAATTCGGCGCCTTCCTT
>JAKDNM010000178.1 GCA_030456445.1 Hyphomicrobiales bacterium | reverse complement strand
CGCGGAGAGACCACCGCATTCAGCGAAATATGCAGGCGATGGCTGCCGTAAACGGGCTCCGAAAGGCCATGTGATTGACGGCACCGTCTTGCGACCCCCTCAATGGCGTGCGCGGCAGCGGGAGCCGGCCGCAGCGCGAAATAGAGCGGAACCGGCGCATCCGCTGTTTCGAAAGCCAGCGAAAGCTGCCCGGCCACTCCGTAAACTCCATACCGTTTGTTCACTTTATGTTCTTATTGAAGCAGATGTCTAGCCCCCTCAGCCTCATTGCCATGGAGCGATCAGCCGACCGGCCTTGAGCCGCCTGATACCAGCCTAAGCCAGGGCGCCAGGTGGAAGGCGCCCATCAGGAGATACATCGGCACCATCCCGGCAACCGGCGACGGCACCATGCAGCCCATTCCGGATCCGCCGGAAACAGCCGTGACCAGCGCCATGAGCGCGAAGGTCGGGCTGGCGGCGAGGCACAGCCACCGGGCCGCCCCTCTGGCGAAGGCAGCGCCGAGCCACTGTTTTCGGCTTGCGGTCCGGTGCATGCTCATGGTCGTTCTCCTTGCTGCCGGGTAAGGCTGGCCTAAGTTAAAAGCCCGCTTTCGATGGCGAGAGTGACAAGTGTGTCGGGATTTCGATGGATTCGCTGATAACGGCCGCAGCACGTGCCCTTGCCGCCGGTGACCCGCTCGGCGCGCTGAACTTCGTCGCTCTGCGCAACGACGCGCCGGCGCTTGCGCTTCGTGGCATCGCCATGGCGCAGTTGGGCGATCTCGCACGCGCCAAGGCGCTTTTGAAGAACGCGGCGCGCGCATTTGGGCCGAAGGAAGCGATGGCCCGCGCGCGGTGTGTCGTCGCCGAAGCCGAGATCGCGCTCGTCTCCCGGGACCTTGCCTGGCCGACAAAGGCGCTAGAGCGGGCATGGGTGACGCTCGAAGAACATGGCGACCGCGCCAACGCCGCCTATGCCCGCTACCTGAAGGCACGCCGTCTTCTTCTCGTCGGCCATGTCGGCGAGGCCGGGGAGGCACTCGCCGGGCTCGAATCCGCCTCCCTCGCCCCCGCCCTGCGCACCGGCTGCGAACTGGTCTCCGCGGGAATCGCGATCCGGCGGCTCAAGGCATCGGAAGCACGCGCGGCGCTTGCCCGCGCCGACGAAGCGGCGCGCATAGCCGCCATCCCTGCGCTGATGGCGGAGGTCGAAGCCGTAGCGCTTGTCCTCGACACGCCAGCGGCGCGGCTGATCGCTGACGGCGAGGCGCGCCCTCTCCTCCTTGACGAGGTCGAGTTACTCCTGGGATCAGACGCGCTTGTGGTGGACGCTTGCCGTTTCGCCGTGCGCTGTGCGGCGAAGACCGCGCCGCTCGGAACCCGGCCGGTTCTGTTCGCGCTGGCGCAGGCGCTGGCCGAAGCCTGGCCAGCCGACGTGTCGAGGGAGACCCTGCTTTTGCGCGCCTTCAGGGCGAGGCATGCCGACGAATCGCATCGCGCCCGGTTGCGTGTCGAGATCGGCCGGCTCCGCAAGGCGCTCAGGCCCCTGGCGGATGTGACGGCGACCGTGGGAGGGTTCCGGCTCGTGCCGCGCGACGCGGACGCGGTCGTCGTGCTCGCCCCGCCCGTCGAGGAGGAACATGCAGCGGTGCTTGCCCTGCTGGCCGATGGGGAATCCTGGTCGAGCACCGCGCTGGCGCTGGCGCTCGGCGTCAGCCAGCGGACTGTGCAGCGGGCGCTCGAACGGCTTTCGGAAGAAGGAAAGGTGCAGTCCTTCGGGCAGGCGCGGGCGCGGCGCTGGTTGACACCGCCCGTGCCTGATTTCCCGACAAGCTTGTTACTCCCGGCCCCCATCCCGATTGGCTAGCATCAGGCCTCATCGACAAACGACAGGAGCGCAAGATGAAACATTCGGCAGCCGAAATCATTGAGGAATACGGCCCCTTCCCCAGCGCCAAGCGCGTCGACGGCGTCACCTATGACAGCAGGCATGTCTGGTTCGCCTCCGGCGACAGGCTGAACGCGATCGACCCGGCGGACGGCAAGGCGTTCGATTCCATAGACGTTCCCGCGCATGCCGGAACGGCCTTCGACGGCGAGCATCTGTTCCAGATCGCCGAGAGCCGCATCCAGAAGATCGATCCCAAGAGCGGTCGCGTGGTCTCGACCATTCCAGCGCCCGGAAATGGCGGCGATTCGGGCCTTGCCTGGGCGGAAGGATCGCTGTGGGTCGGCGAATACCGCGAGCGCAAGATCCATCAGATCGACCCCGAAACCGGAGCGATCCTGCGGACCATCCAGTCCAACCGCTTCGTCACCGGCGTCACCTGGGTCGACGGCGAACTTTGGCACGGGACGTGGGAAGACGAGAAGAGCGATCTGCGCCATATCGATCCGGATACGGGCAAAACTCTCGAACAACTCGACATGCCGTCCGGCCTCGGCATTTCAGGCCTCGAATCCGACGGCGGCGACCGCTTCTTCTGCGGCGGCGGCGATAGCGGGAAGGTCAGGGTGGTGCGCCGGCCCAAATGAAATTTCGGCAAGAAGGCGGGACCGGAGCGCTAAATTCGGGACTTCGTTTCTGCCTCGCGTCAGTCGCGCGGCATGGACAGTCCCGCAAGAAGCGGAGCGTAGACGGCGAGCCTGCGGGATACGAACTCGGTGAAGAGCCGCACGCGCTTCGTCTTGCGTGTCTCGCCTTGCGTGAGAATCCAGAGCGTTCCGTGCATGTGCAGGGCGGCGCCCGGCACCCTCACCAGCAGTGGGTCGGCATCTCCGACGAAGCACGGCAGTGTCGTCATTCCGAGCCCTTGCCGCACTACAACGATCTGCGCCTCGCCATCCGTGGTCCTGAACGGAGCCCCCGTGGTGCGAACCTCACCCTCGCGGGCCCAGTCCGGGATGCCATGACTGCTTATGACGATCCACCGGATGGGATCAGGCGCACCCGCACGCCACGCGGCTAGCCGATCGCGGGACATGTAGACGCTGCCGAACAATTCCGGCCCCTTCAGGCCGTGAAGATTGAGCGGCAGGGTCTTGCGGTCGTAGACGACGCGGATCGCGACATCGGCCTCCCGGTTGGTCAGGTTCGCCAATTCGCCGAACGACAGGATTTCCATCTCGATGTCCGGATGCAGACGCGCAAACTCGGCGAAGTCGGGCATAAGCAGGTGCGTCGCAAGCGTCGGCGCCAGTGTCACCCGCAAGTGACCGCGTACGCTCTGATCGCGCCCGAAGATTCGCGTCTCCAGCCGGTTCGACGACGCCTCCATCTGCTCCGCGAACTCGAGGACCTCCTCGCCCGCCTCCGTCAGGCGGTAGCCCGAGGGCAGCTTCTCGAACATTTGCGCGCCCAGCCGCTCCTCCAGTTGGGCAATGCGCCGCAGCACTGTGGTGTGGGTCACCCCGAGGCGCTCGGCGGCAGCCCGTACCGAGCCCCCACGCGCTACGGCAAGAAAGTAACGAACGTCATCCCAGTCGATCATGGTGCAATCCCGCACCGCACGATGCGCCTTCCAAAGCCCGTATCTAACACATCGAACAGCAGTACGCGCGGTAATCATAGCCTGTATCGACGAGCGCGGTCCGATTCCGAACGGCGGACACCGATCGTCACGGCTGGCCAGCCGGTTCGATTTCGCACCATCGATGTGCGCGCTTCCGCACTCCACAACTGACGCCGAAGGGCCCATTTCGAGGTTCTCGGGGGCAGATGCTGTCTCGACGCCACGAAAGGAAAAGTCATGGGAAAGCTCGAGGATAAGGTTGCAGTCATCACGGGTGGATCGAGCGGCGCCCGGCCAGACGCTCCATTCGATTACGTCGAAAGTCGCCACGCAGCGAAACGGACACCCCAGCGCCGTTGAAGGCCGGGGGAACCAATACCAACAGCTAGGAGAAGTACTATGAGCTATGCGATTGTAGGTTTCGGCAAGATAGGCCAGGCCCTGGCCCACGCCTTCGCCCGTAAGAACATCGAGGTGGCCGTCGCGAGCCGCCGTCCGCCCGAAGCGTTGGCGCCGCAGGCTCGGGCGATCGGCCCCACGGTCGTCGCCAAGTCGCTGCGGGATGCACTCGAGGCCGACACGATCATCCTGGCGGTCCCCTTCGGGGAGCATCGCGAGGTTGCCAAGGCCCTGCCGAGCTGGAAAAGCAAGACAGTCATCGACGCGATGAACGCGTTTCCAGTCCCTGAAGAAATGGACGGTCTCCCTTCCTCCATTTTCGTCGCGAAGGCATTCACCGGCGCCAAGTTCGTGAAAGGTTTCAATCATCTGATTGCGGCCACCCTGGCTACTGATCCGGTCGTCGAGGGGCTCGATGGAATCTGGCACCGGGTCGTCTTTCTGTCGAGTGACGACGAGGACGCAACCGTTCCCGTGGGGGCCTTGGCCAAACAACTCGGGTTCGCACCCGTCAGACTGGGAAAGCTCAACGAGGGTGGCGCGCTGGTGCACGCACGCGGCCGCATCTGGGGGCCGCTGATCTTCCAGGATTTGTTCAAGAAGGAGCAGTAATCGACCGGCGACCGCGTGGTTTGGCCCGGGCATCTATCGACTGCTGTCGATGGATGCGCGGCCACCGGCCGAGGGGCATGTCGCGACATGCGGAAGTGACCCCGCCCGCAGAAGCCGTCATGAATCCGAAATCGAGCAGCCCTTGAAGTCGACCGAGTGCCGGAACGGGGATTAGATCACCGGTCCGCGCTTGTAGCCATCAACGAGTATTCACAGTCGCGAAAGCCGCGGTAGTCCGCCCTGCCCAATTGCTACGGCACGTAGGATTGGACCCTTTTCAGACATCGCAGTGCAAAGCTGGATCGCGTCTGACGAATTCCTGGCACCTTATAGAGTTTGCGGCGTAAGAACTCCTCGTAAGCTGCCGTACCGTTGACTGCAACTTTTATTAAATAATCATACTCGCCTGTTATTAGGTATACTTCTAGTACTTCCGGCATTGCAGCCATTTCCTTGCCGAACCCCTCAAGTATCTCGTCATCGTGACGCTCAAGTACGACCTCTATGATGACGGTTTCTGTCACGCCAAGTCGATTGGAATCCACAATAACGGAATAGCCGGTGATTACTCCCGCGCTTTCCAGCTTCCGAACTCGTTGCCAACACGGGCTAGCCGACAAGCCAATTTTCTCAGCAAGTTGTGCGTTTGATATGCGCCCATCTGTCTGGAGGGTGGCAATAATTGCCTTGTCCGTGCGATCAAGCTTGATGGGAGACTCCACTGAATGATTGATCCTTCTGCTGATTCGAGAAATGGAAGCATCTCCTACTTTTAAAATCGTTCTTTTGCCAATCAAGAAAAGCACATTCCGGCCAGGTTGCGACAGAATATTGCAAACCAACGAAGGCAAAATTTGTGCAACTTCTGATAGCGGGCGACGATCTGGATTGCGTGTTGCCGCGAGCGCTCGATCAAGTGCGCCGGTTAGGTCTCAAGGTTATTTTTGTTCTCGGGACAGTCGGTGACACCAGCGTGAATGTGCAACTCGAAATCGATGAGGTGGACCCTCGAACTTCTGCAACGCTCCGGGAGCGAATATTGCACATCCCAACAGTACGGTCTGCGATCTATGCCGAAAATAACATGGCTGTAAGTTCACCTGTTCTTCCACCGGAAAAGGCACGGAAGAGATGACCTCCTATTCGACGCTATCTCTTCACGTCCCCGAGCCCGAGGTACGCCCCGGTGACACACCCGATTTCTCAGGAATATCGATCCCGAAAGCTGGTTCGGTGGATCAACCGCCAGTGGATGTCGATCCGCGAGAGATACGCGATCTCGCCTATTCGATCATCCGTGTGCTGAACCGGAATGGCGAGGCGGTCG
>JAKDNM010000177.1 GCA_030456445.1 Hyphomicrobiales bacterium | reverse complement strand
GTCCTTTTCGGACCGGGCATCGGGGGGGCCGGGCTCGGCGGCGGCCTGCGGCGCCTGCTTCGGCCCGCCCGTGGAGACGCCGACCATGGCGGGCCTCAGCACGCGGTCGCCGATCACATAACCGGTCTGCACGACCTGCACGACCGTGTTCGCCGGCACGTCGGGATTGGGAATCTCGAACATCGCCTGATGGAAATTCGGATCGAATTTCTCGCCCTGCGGCTCAAGCTTCTTGACGCCGTGGCGTTCGAGCGCGTTCAGCATGGCGCGTTCGGTCATCTCGACGCCGTCGATCAGCGTCTTGAAACCGGCATCGCCCGATGCCTTGGCTTCCGCCGGGATCGCCGCCAGCGCGCGGTTCAGATCGTCGGAGACGCCAAGCATGTCGCGCGCGAAATTGGCGATCGCGTAGACGCGCGCGTCGTGCACGTCGCGGGCCGTGCGGCGGCGCAGATTCTCCATGTCCGCCGCGATCCTCAGCGCGCGGTCCTTCAGTTCCTCGTTTTCCTTGGCAAGCCGCATGAAGGCCTCGTGATCGGCCTCGAACGGGCTTTCCTCTCTTGCATCGGCGGGGGTGGCGGCGGTTTCCATGTCGGGCTCGATCTCGCGCGCGTCCTCGGTACCGGGCTTGTTGCTCATTTTCCTACCATCGTTCGTGGGATCAGGGAGTTGCGCCCGATATCGAGGTTCGGGGCCGGAAAATCAAGGGCGGACAGGGCCGCCGCTCTATCCGAACATGCGGCTGATGAGTTGGGCCGTGTAGTCCACCATCGGCACGATGCGCGCATAGTTGAGCCGGGTCGGGCCGATGACGCCGAGCGCGCCGACCACGCGCAGGTCCTTGTCGCGATAGGGCGCCACCACCAGCGACGAGCCGGACAGCGAAAAGAGCCTGTTTTCCGAGCCGATGAAGATGCGCACGCCCGACCCTTCCTCGGCCAGGTCGAGAAGCTGGATCAGCCCTTCCTTGGTTTCCAGATCCTCGAAGAGATGGCGCAGAAGCTCGATATCCGCCTGCGCGGTGACATTCTCCAGCAGGTTGGCCCGGCCGCGCACGATCAGCCTTGCCGGCAGGTCGCCCTCGGTTCCGGCCCATACGGCGAGCCCTTTTTCCACCAGTTCCTGGGAAAGTGCGTCGAGAACGGTGCGCGTCTCATCCTTCAGCCGCTCGATCTCGCCGCGGGCCTCGGCAAGCGTGCGCCCGCGTATATGTGCGTTGAGGAAATTCGACGCCTCATGAAGCTGCGAGGTGGTGACGCCGGCTGGAATTTCGATGACGCGGTTTTCGACATCGCCGCTTTGCGAGACGAGCACGGCGAGTGCCTTGGAGGGCTCGAGCTGGATGAACTCGATATGCTTGAGGGGCGATTCGCTCTTGGTGGCGAGCACGAGGCCGGCGCCGCGCGACAGGCCGGAAAGCATCTGGCTGGCCTCCGTCAGCACATGCTCCAGCGAGGCGCCGCTGCCCGACGCCTTGACCTGCGCCTCGATGACCCGCCTTTCCTCGTCCGACAGATCGCCGATCTCCATGAAGGCGTCGACGAAGAAGCGCAGCCCCTTCTGTGTCGGCAGGCGGCCGGCGGAGATGTGCGGCGCGTAGATGAGGCCGAGCTGTTCCAGATCGCTCATGACGTTGCGCACCGTCGCCGGCGACAGCGATTGCGGCAACAGCCGCGCAAGGTTGCGCGAGCCCATCGGCTCGCCGTCGAGCAGGTAGGCGTCCACGATCAGGCGGAAGATGTCGCGCGAGCGCGCATCGAGCAATTGCAGGTTCCGGTCCATCAAGGGCTTCGTCACGGGATGCTCCATAGGCATATGAAAATATAAGGCTATGGGCCGGTAACGCAACGCATCCGGGATAAATCGGCCTTTTCCTTTGCGTCGCCTTCCCCACAGCGCTACAAGCCGCCGAAACAGTCCGGAGAAGCCCATTCATGCGTCCATCCAAGCGCCAGAGCGACGAAATGCGCGCCATTTCCTTCGAACGCGGCATCGCCAAGCACGCCGAGGGCTCGTGCCTCGTCAAATTCGGCGACACGCATGTGCTGTGCACGGCAAGCCTCGAAGAGAAGGTGCCGGGCTGGATGCGCAATTCCGGACGCGGCTGGGTGACGGCGGAATACGGCATGCTGCCGCGCTCGACCGGCGACCGCATGCGCCGTGAGGCGGCGGCAGGCAAGCAGGGCGGCCGCACGCAGGAGATCCAGCGGCTGATCGGCCGTAGCCTACGCGCAGTGGTCGATCTGCAGGCCTTGGGCGAGGTGCAGATCACCGTCGATTGCGACGTGCTGCAAGCCGATGGCGGCACCCGTACGGCCTCGATCACCGGCGGCTGGGTGGCGCTCAACGATTGCCTGCAATGGATGGCGGCGCGCCAGATGGTGGCGGTGCAAAAGGTGCTGAAGGACCATGTGGCGGCGATCTCGTGCGGCCTCCATGCCGGGCAGCCGGTGCTCGACCTCGATTACGAGGAGGATTCGTCGGCCGGCACCGACGCCAATTTCGTCATGACCGGCAAGGGCGGCATCGTCGAAATCCAGGGCACGGCGGAAGGCGAGCCCTTCTCGGAGGCCCAGTTCACCGAATTGATGGGGCTGGCGCGCAAGGGCATCCAGCGGCTGGTCAGCCTCCAGCAGATGGCGATTGCCTGACGGAAACGTAATGACCCCCGCCGCCATCCTCGAATCCGCGCTCTATGTCGACGATCTCGACAGGGCGGAGGAATTCTATGGCGAAACACTCGGCCTGACCCGCATCGCCAAGGTCGAGGGCCGGCATGTCTTCTTCCGTTGCGACGACGGCGTGCTTCTTCTTTTCAATGCCGATGTCACCAAAGTCCCGCCTTCGGCCGATGCCAGGCTACCGGTGCCGCCGCACGGCACGCGCGGGGCGGGCCATCTTTGTTTCAAGGCAAGCGGCGAAGAGATAGAGGCGTGGCGGCACGATCTGGAAAAGAAAGGCGTCGCCATCGAGGCCGATTTCGAATGGCCTAACGGCGGCCGGTCCATCTATTTCCGCGATCCGGCCGGCAATTCTCTGGAATTCGCGGAAGCAAGGATCTGGGGGCTCTGAATGCGGCAGCTCGATAGCAGGAAGATCGTCGTCGCCACCCATAATGACGGCAAATTGCGAGAAATCCGCGAATTGCTGGCGCCCTACGGGCTGGAGGCGACATCGGCGGGCGAACTCGGCCTGCCCGAACCGGCCGAGACCGGCACGACATTCGAGGAAAACGCCTACACCAAGGCCTTCGCTGCCGCTTCCGCGACGGGGCTGCCGGCGCTGTCGGACGATTCGGGCCTCGAAGTTGATGCGCTCGGCGGCGATCCCGGCGTCTACACCGCCGACTGGGCCGAGAAGCCCGACGGTTCGGGCCGCGATTTCGCAATGGCGATACAAAAGGTCGAGGACCTCTTGCAGGAGAAGGGCGCGACAGAGCCCGCCCGACGCGGCGGACGCTTCGTCGCCGTGCTTTGCCTTGCATGGCCGGACGGCCACGCGGAATATTTTCGCGGCGAGGTCGAGGGCGCGCTGGTCTGGCCGCCGCGCGGCAATCGGGGCTTCGGCTACGATCCGGTCTTCCTGCCCGACGGCCACCGGCAGACATTCGGTGAGATGAGCGCCGGCGAAAAACATTCCTGGGAGGCCGGGCGCGGCGATCTCGGCCTGTCGCACCGCGCCCGCGCCTTCGCCAGCTTCGCCACCGCCGTGCTGGAGCCGGCATGAGGGAAAGCGACCCCGGCTTCGGCGTCTATGTCCATTGGCCGTTCTGCGCGGCCAAGTGCCCCTATTGCGACTTCAACAGCCATGTGCGGCACCAGCCGGTCGACCAGAAGCGCTTTGCCGCCGCCTTCGCCCGCGAGATGCAGACGATGGCCGCGCGCACCGGCCCGCGCACTGTATCCAGCATCTTTCTCGGTGGCGGCACGCCCTCGCTGATGCGCCCCGAAACGGTCGGCGCGATCCTCGATGCGGTGGCAGCGAGCTGGCATGTGCCGGCCGATATCGAGGTGACGCTGGAAGCCAATCCGTCCTCGGTCGAGGCGGAACGCTTCCGTGGCTACCGCGCCGCCGGCGTCAACCGCGTCTCGCTCGGCGTGCAGGCGCTCAACGATCCCGATTTGCGGTTTCTCGGTCGGCTGCACAATGTCGCCGACGCGCTGAAGGCGATAGAACTCGCCCGCGCGATCTTCCCGCGCATGTCCTTCGACCTGATCTACGCAAGGCCGAACCAGACGCCGGAAGCCTGGGCGGCCGAGCTCGATGAGGCCATCGGCTACGCCGCCGACCACCTCTCCCTCTACCAACTCACCATCGAGGAAGGCACGCCCTTCCACGCGCTGCACGCCGCCGGAAAATTCGCTGTGCCCGATCCGGACCACGCCGCCGATCTCTATCGCATCACGCAGGAGGTCACGGAGCGGCATGGCCTGCCCGCCTACGAGATCTCCAACCACGCGCGGCCGGGCGCGGAAAGCCGGCACAACCTCATCTACTGGCGCTATGGCGAATATGTTGGCATTGGGCCGGGCGCGCATGGTCGTTTCGTCGAGAATGGCCGCCGCATCGTCACCATCGCCGAGAAGATGCCGGAGACGTGGCTCAACCTCGTCGAGGCGAAAGGACACGGCATCACTGGCGGCGAGCGGCTGACGCGTTCGGAGGAGGCCGATGAATTCCTGCTGATGGGACTGAGGCTCGTGGAAGGCATCGACCTTGCGCGCTACGAGGCGCTTGCCGGACGGCCGCTTGCTTCCGACCGGATCACCATCCTGCGCGAGGAAGATTTGATCGAGCCGATCGGCAATTCGCGGCTCAGGGCCACGCCTTCCGGCGCGCTGGTGCTCGATGCGCTGGTCGCCGACCTCGCAAGGTAAGTTTTTACTTACATTATTGCATCCAACGCCTTTCGGTGTCGGTGCATCTCCTGAAAAATGCGGTAGTCGCGATCGAAGCGGGCGAAAGCGGCCTGGTCCGGATTGTGCTCGATTTCTCCCTGCCGCATCGCAATAGCGGCGGCCGGAAGATCAGGATAAAGACCCGCCGCGGCGGCAGCGGCCATGCCGGTTCCGAGAAGCATCGCGTCCTTGCCCGCCGGTTCGACGATGGTGCAGCCGATGGCGGTCCGATATAAATTAGTAAGCAATTGGTTACGCAGATGTCCGCCGGCCAGATGCAGGCGCTCGACTGGATGGCCGCCTTCGCGGATCGCCTCGACGATCTGGCGCACGCCGAACGCAATCGCCACCGCTGTGCGCCAGTAAAGCCGGCACAGGCCGTCGAAGGACGTGTCGAGGGTCAGCCCGCTGATCACGCCGAGCGCGCGCGGATCGGCGTGGGGCGAGCGGTTGCCGTGGAAATCGGGCAGCACATGCAGCCGCGCCGCGAATTCATCGCCTTCGGCCGCGCGCAGTTCGGCGATGCGGGAGATGATCTTTCCATGTGTCGCGGCGTCGGGCTCGGCGCCGTGCCAGCGGATGACATGGTCGAGCAGCGCACCGGTCGCCGACTGCCCGCCTTCGCTCGTCCAGAGGCCCGGCAGGGCGACGCCACGGTAAGGCCCCCAGGCACCCGCAAAGCGCACCGGCTCCGCCGACAGCAGCATGACGCAGCTCGACGTGCCTGCCACGAGCGCGGCGCGGCCGGAGAGTCCATCGGGCTTTCCGGCATGGCCGCCGAGCACGCCGAGCGCGCCGGCATAGGCGTCGATCATACCCGCCGCGACCCGGCATTTTCTGGTGAGGCCAAGCGCTTCCGCCACCTCCAGCGTCAGCGGACCGAGATCAGAGCCGACAGGGTGCGTCCGCTCGGGCAGGCCGCCGCGTGCGATCAGGTCCG
>JAKDNM010000008.1 GCA_030456445.1 Hyphomicrobiales bacterium | reverse complement strand
CCCTCGACCAGCGCCGAGAAGGCCATTGCCGCGTAGATGTAGCCCTTCGGCACGTGATAGCCGAAGCCGTCGGCGATCAGCGTCATGCCGATCATCAACAGGAAACCGAGTGCCAGCATGACGATGGTCGGGTTGGCCGCGATGAATCTGGACAGCGGCTCGGCCGCGATGAGCATCGCCACCACCGCGCAGATCACGGCGATGAACATGATGGCGATGTGGTCGGTCATGCCGACGGCGGTGATGATGGAATCAATCGAGAAGACGATGTCGAGCAGCAGGATCTGGAATATCGCGGCACCCAGCGTCATCGACACCTTGCCGGCGATGGTGCCGCCCTTCGCCTCGGGGGCGTCGAGATCGACGGCATGATGGATCTCGCGCGTCGCCTTCCAGACGAGGAACAGCCCGCCGGCGACGAGAATGATGTCGCGCCACGAGAAGCCGTGATCGAAGATCGTGACGATCGGCGTCGTAAGCTGCACGATGATGGAGATCGTGAAGAGCAGCGCCAGCCGCAGGATCAGCGCGAGGCTGATACCGAGACGCCGCGCCTTCTTCTGGTGCTCGGCCGGCAGCTTGTTGGTCATGATCGAGATGAAGATGAGATTGTCGATGCCGAGCACGATCTCCATGACGATCAGGGTCGCCAGCGCGGCCCATCCGCTCGGATCGGAAACAAAGGAGAAGTGGGGCGTAAGCTGGTCCAACAGGGCCATGGGCCGGCAGGTCTCCAAGATGTGACCGGGCACAGGTAGGGAGCGACAGGCGTGGCGTCAACCGTGAAAGGGCAATAGGCAGTCGGCAGTGGGAGTGAGCAATGACGTTCGCGAGCGAAGCGGCGCAGCCGCCAATTCCCAACATCGACCGCCTATTGCCGATTGCCTATCTTTCTACTTCCAGAAGCCCGGCACCGTCTCTTCCAGACGCGGCCCGAGCCTGAGCGGCGCGATCTTTTCCGCAAGCCCGGTGCGGTCGGAAATCTCGATGCCGAGGCCGCAGATGGTGGCTGGACCATTGGCCGCCTCGAAACGGCCCTTCGGCACCTTGGAAAGAAAGCGGTTGAGCGGTTCGTCCCAGACCATGCCGATCGAGGAATCGTAGTCGCCGCACATGCCGGAATCCGACATGAAACCGGTGCCGCCGGTGAGGATCTGATGATCCGCGGTCGGCTGGTGCGTATGCGTGCCGACGACGAGACTGACGCGGCCGTCGACGAAATGGGCAAAACACAGTTTTTCCGAGGTGGCTTCCGCATGGAAGTCGATGACGACCGCATCCGCCTGCACGCCGAGCGGACAGGCTTCGAGTTCCGCCTCGACGGACTGGAACGGATCGTCGAGGTCGGGCTGCATGAAGAGCCGGCCCATGATGTTCGACACCATCACGCGCGCGTCGTTCTTCGCCATGTAGACGCCGGAACCGCGGCCCGGCGTCCCCTTCGGGAAATTGGCGGGCCTCAGAAATCGTTCCTCGCGCGGCGCGAATTCCAGCGCCTCGCGCTGGTTCCACACATGATTGCCTGTCGTCACCACGTCGGCGCCGGCTGCAAGCGTCGCGTGGAAGATTTCCTCGGTAATGCCGAAGCCGCCCGCCGCATTCTCGCCGTTGACGATGACGAAGTCGAGCTTGAGATCGGATCGTAGGCCGGGAAGTTGCTCGCAAACCGCCGTACGGCCCGCCCTGCCAACCATGTCGCCGAGAAAGAGAAGTCGCATTTGTCCTGCCGGGAAAGAGAAAGACCGAGACGCGGGAGCGCCGCGAGGGGAATGGATATTCTTCTCTATCAGCCGGCTTCGAAGCGGCGCAAGCCGCTTTCCGTGAGGATGGCGTCCAGCCGGGCGTCATGCGGCTCGTTGGGCACCGCCGGCACTTCCTGGCAATCGAAGGCGATGCCCACGAGGCGCGGCCGCATTCCCCCTTCATGCAGGCGCGCGATCGCCCGGTCGTAATGGCCGGCGCCGTAACCGATGCGGTGACCGCGCGGGTCGAATGCGGCGAGCGGCACGAGCATCAGCGCCGGATCGAGCACCGCCGCATCCTCACCCGGCCCGGCGGTCCCGAAACCCATGCCGACCAGCGGCGCGCCACGCACCAGTTCGCGAAAAACGATGGTCTCGCGGTCGAGAATAGCCGGCAACGCAAGCCGGGCTCCTTTATCGCGCAGCGCAAACATCAGCGGCCTGATATCGGCTTCCGTACGAATCGGCCAGAAACCGGAGACGACGCTGCCTGCCTCGACGCCGATCTCGTCGCCATGCGCGGCCATGGCGAGCGCCGCCTCGATACGCCATTCGGCCGTGAGTGCGTCGCGCCGGCCAAGCGCTTCCGAGCGCAAATGTTTCTTCAGTTCCCGCAGAGATGTCATGCGCGGCAGATTAGACACGAAGCATGGGGAGGAAGCTGCAAAAGCGACATCGTAGGGCAAATCCGCCAAGCGGACTCTTGAACAGGTGGCGATCCGCGACGGCCGGTGGAGAGGTTGATCCCGGGTGCCTACAATGTAGGTGGGCGCCGTGTGTCCGAACCCACGGGTCCGGCCAGGGACAGCTCCCTTGGGATCAATAAGGCCCCGGGGAATGTTACTCCTGTCGAGAAGCGCAGAACGCCGTCGACAGATATAGCGCTGATGGGGAAGCTTTACCACTGCCTTGACGTCTCGCCGGCCACTCTTCCGACGACGGATATGCCTTCACAAGCCCGCGATTGGGCGTTGAGAACCGGGCGCGTCAAATTGTGTTGAAGCAACCCGGCTCAACTCCACGTCCCTTATGCCGCGCGACAGGACGATGGGGCTGTCTGGCGGTGATTGAAGCCGGACCTGTCTCCGCGGGAGGAGTTCCGGTCGAAGAGGAAAATACAATGAGAACCCTACTCCTCGGAGAACCCTACTCCTCGCCTCCGTAGGGTTCCCCCGCTTGCCGTTGCGTCACACCGGCGGGGGTTCAGCGCTGCTCACCCGCGTCTGCCACAGGACGAGCAGCGGAACGACCACGAGTTCCATGATCAGCCCACCACGATACCCCGGCGACGGAACGCCCGCCAGCGACAGCGACAACAGCCGCGCCACCCCGCCCGTGAAAGTGATCGCGGCGAGAAGCCGGAAGCGGCCAGTATTCCTCTCGATTTCGGGCACGCAGGAATACCAGGCGATGCCTGTCGCAAGAAACGTTCCGGAAAGGAAACGGAAGTGGCTATCGAGATCGACCGGCCAGGGCGCCTTGATGCCAAGAAAGGCTGGGCCCAAGGTAACGCCCGCTATGCCAGTGGCGACCGGAATGAGTGCGAGAATGACTATTACAGCCTGGAGGAGCCGTTTTTCGTTCGTTCTTGTCAGGGGCATGCGGCAAATTCCTTCCATATTCGCGGCTAATCATAGACACGCAATAAGCGGCTGGCAGTTTCAAGCACGGTGAGCCTTGGTCCGGTCTTGCGTAGCGGTCCTGGCGTCCTTACGGTTCGCGCGAAATCGAAATGCAACCTGGAAAGCCTGCTGATGCGCTTTGAAGGAACCTCCGCCTATATCGCCGACAAGGATCTGATGGTGGCCGTCAACGCCGCGATCGCGCTGGAGCGGCCGCTGCTGGTCAAGGGCGAGCCCGGCACCGGCAAGACCGAGCTTGCCCGGCAAGTCGCCGCCGCGCTCGGCCTCGACCTCATCGAATGGCACATCAAATCGACCACCAAGGCGCAGCAGGGTCTTTACGAATACGACGCCGTCTCACGCCTGCGCGACAGCCAGCTTGGCGACGAACGCTTCAATGAGATCAGGAACTACATCAAGCGCGGCAAATTGTGGGACGCCTTCTCTGCCGACCGCAAGGTCGTGCTCCTGATCGACGAGATCGACAAGGCCGACATCGAGTTCCCCAACGACCTGCTGCAGGAACTCGACCGCATGGAGTTCTATGTCTATGAGACCGGCGAGACGATCCGCGCCGCGCACCGGCCGATCGTCATCATCACCTCCAACAACGAGAAGGAACTGCCCGACGCTTTCCTCCGCCGCTGCTTCTTCCATTACATCCGCTTCCCGGACGTGGAGACGCTGCACCGGATCGTCGACGTGCACTATCCGGGCATCAAGCAGAACCTCGTGCGCGCGGCGCTGACGCAGTTCTATGAAATCCGCGACGTGCCCGGCCTCAAGAAGAAGCCTTCCACCTCCGAGGCGCTCGACTGGATAAGACTGCTGGTGTCAGACGACATCTCGCCGGAGGATTTGCGCGGCGACCCCAAGAACGCGCTGCCCAGACTGCACGGCGCGCTTCTCAAGAACGAACAGGACGTGCACCTCTTCGAGCGGCTGGCGTTCATGGCCAGACGGCAGGGGTAGAGGCAACCCCTTCCTCGCCCCCGCGAAAGTGGGGGAGAGGAAAGGCACTGCGGCCAACCGAACCTCCGTCCCTGCCCCATCGCGAGGCTACCCGATCCCTGTTATGGCTGGCGCAACAAGGAGGAGCCTTCATGTCCGCCGTCACCATCCGCCCGCTCGTACAGTCCGACCATACCGAATGGCGCCGCCTGTGGACCGCCTATCTTGCCTTCTACAAGACGACCGCGCCGGAAGAGGTCTATGCCACGACCTGGGACCGGCTCTTCACGGAAGACGAGTACGAACCGAGGGGCTTCATCGCGCTGGTCGACGGCAAGCCTGTCGGTCTCGTTCACTACATGTACCAGCGCACCTGCTGGACCGTGGCGAACAATTGCTATTTGCAGGATCTGTTTGCCGACCCCGACATACGCGGCAAGGGCGTCGGCAGGGCGTTGATAGAAGCGGTCAGGCAGGCGGCGGCAAAGGACGGCATCACCAACGTCTATTGGCTGACGCACGAAACCAACGCCACGGCGCGCCGGCTCTACGACCGCGTGGCGAAATTCATGGGCTTCATCAAGTACAGCCTGCAATAGCCTCAATAGCGCCGGTCACATGGACGATGTCTTCAGAAGCCTCGCCAGTTCGCCGATGATGCCGCGGCGGAAGACGAGCACGCAGACGATGAAAATCGCCCCGATCACCACCTGAACCCATGAGCCGAGCGAGCTCAATTCGTGTTGGAGCGAAACGACCGTCAGTGCCCCCACGACCGGGCCGAAGATCGTGCCGAGCCCGCCGAGCAGCGTCATCAGGATGACCTCGCCCGAGGTCTGCCAATGGAGGTCGGTGAGCGAGGCGAACTGGAAGACCACGGATTTGGTGGCGCCGGCGAGCCCCGAAAGGGCGGCGGAAATGATGAAGGCGATCAGCTTGAAACGCGTGACATTGTAGCCGAGCGACAGCGCCCTCGGCTCGTTCTCGCGGATCGACTTCAAGACCTGCCCGAACGGCGAATGTATGGTGCGATAGATGATGAGGAAGCCGATCAGGAAGACCGCCGCGACGAAATAATACATCACCAGCGGCTGGTTGAGATCGAGGAAGCCGAAGAGATGTCCGCGCGGGATGCCTTGCAGCCCGTTCTCTCCGCCGGTGAAGGGCAGTTGCAGGCCGAAGAAATAGATGATCTGCGCCAGCGCCAGCGTGATCATGGCGAAATAGATGCCCTGCCGGCGGATCGCCAGCCAGCCGATCACATAGCCAAGCACCGCCGCCGCCGCCGTCCCCAAAAGGATGCCCGCAAGCGGCGGCAAGCCCCAGACTTTGATGGCATGGCCGGCGAGATAGGCGCCTGCCCCGAAGAAGGCGGCATGGCCGAAGGAAAGCAGGCCGGTGAAGCCGAGCAGCAGGTTGAAGGCGCAGGCGAAAAGCGCGAAGCACAAAAGCTGCATGGCGAAGACGGTGTAGATGTAGGCCGGCGCCGTCAGCAAGAACAGGAGCAGGATCGCCCAAAGAACGAGGTTGATGCCGTTTCCGCGCGTGTCGGACCGGCCGATGGTCTGTTCGCTCGTCGCCATCAGTTCTGCCGCCCGAAAAGGCCCGCCGGCCGGATCAGAAGCACGATCACCATCAGGAAGAAGATGACCGTATTGGCCGCGGGCGCGTAAAAGACCTTGGTCATGCCCTCGATCAAGCCGAGCGCGAGGCCCGCCGTGATCGCTCCGAGGATGGAGCCCATGCCGCCGATCACCACCACGGCGAAGACGACGATGATGATGTTGGCGCCCATCAGCGGGCTGACCGAATAGATCGGCGCGGCGAGTACGCCGGCGAGCCCGGCAAGCCCGGTGCCGAAGCCGAAGGTCAGCGTGATCATGCGCGGCACGTTGATGCCGAAGGCCTGCACCAGTTCGGGGTTCTCGACGCCGGCGCGCAGCGTCGCGCCCAACCGCGTCCGCTCGATGACAAACCAGGTGAGGAAGCAGACCACGATGGAAAACAGGATGGCGAAGAGCCGGTATTTCGGGAACACCATGAAGCCGAGATGGACGACGCCGCGCAGCGATTCCGGCTGCGCCGGATAAGGCGTACCGGCGCTGTTGAAATAGTTGGAGAACAGGCCCTGCAGCACCAGCGCGATACCGAAGGTCAGGAGCAGCCCGTAGATCGGATCGAACTTGTAAAGCCAGCGCAGCATGGTCCGCTCGATCAGCATGCCGAAGCAGCCGACGACGATCGGAGCGATGATAAGCGCGGGCCAGAAGCCGAGATGCAGCGCGTCGAGCCCGATCCACGGCCCCAGATAGGAAGACAGGATCAGCGCCACGAAGGCGCCGAGCATGTAGAGCGCGCCATGGGCGAAATTGACGACGTTGAGCATGCCGAAGATGACGGCAAGCCCGAGGCTGAGCATGGCGTAGAACACGCCGTTGTTGAGGCCGAGCATACCCTGGGCGAGGATCAGCCGCATCATCACATCCATGACCGTCTCCTCCCGGCGCCTCTCGCCATCCTTCGCCCGCTATTCATCCCCGCCTGCCCCTCATATCTGCCGCCTCATACGCTGAGATAGCGGTTCAGCCGCTCCATGCTGTTTTCCAGATCCGTGCCGTCGATGCGATCCACGACCTTGCCGTGCTCGATGACGTAATGCCGGTCGGCCAGCCGTGACGCGAAGCGGAAATTCTGCTCGACCAGGATGATGGTGAAGCCGCGCTGCTTGAGATCGCCGATCATCCGCCCCAGTGTCTTGACGATCACCGGCGCCAGTCCCTCGGTGATCTCGTCGAGAAGCAGGAGCCGGGCGCCTGTGCGCAGAATGCGCGCGATTGCCAGCATCTGCTGTTCGCCGCCGGAAATGCGCATGCCGGTACGGTGGCGCACTTCCTCCAGATTGGGGAACATCCGGTAGATTTCTTCCACGCTCATGCCGCCCTCGCCGAGTGTCGGCGGCAGCATGAGATTTTCCTCGACGCTGAGCGAAGCGAAGATGCCGCGCTCCTCCGGGCAATAGCCGAGAAGGCCGAGATGGGCGATGCGGTGGGTCGGCAGGTCGATGATCTCATGCCCCCTTACCTTGACCGAACCGCTGCGCCGGTCGACCAGCCCGAGCATGGCACGCAATGTCGTCGTCCGTCCGGCGCCGTTGCGGCCGAGCAGCGTCACCACCTCGCCCTTGCGAAGGTCGAAATCGATGCCGTGGAGAACGTGCGACTCGCCGTAATAGGCATTGAGGTCGCGCACGCTTAAAAGCGCCTCGCCCGCCTCCGAGGTGGTCGTCGCCGCAGGCTCAGCCATCGCTCTCCTCCGCGCTGATGCCCATATACGCTTCCATCACCTGCGGATCGTGCGACACCGTCTCGTAGGGACCCTCGGCCAGGATCCGGCCGCGGTTGAGCACGGTGATGGTATCGGCCAGCCGCGATACCACGCCCAGATTGTGCTCCACCATCAAAATCGTTCGCCCCGCCGAGACCTCCTTGATGAGGTCGGTCACGCGCCCGACATCCTCCGCGCCCATGCCCTGCGTCGGTTCGTCGAGCAGCATGAGCGTCGGATCGAGCGCCAGCGTGGTGGCGATCTCGAGCGCCCGCTTGCGCCCGTAGGATAAAAGCACGGCCGGCTGATCGGCGAAATCGGCAAGCCCGACGGAAGCCAGCTTTTCCATGGCTCCTTCGTGCAGCACATCCAGCACGTGCCGGGAGCGCCAGAACTGGTAGGAGATGCCGAGCCGCCGCTGCAGCGCGACCCGGACATTCTCGAGCGCCGTCAGATGCGGAAACACCGCCGAAATCTGGAACGAGCGGACGATGCCGAGATTGGCGATATCGGCCGGCTTCAGGCTGGTGATGTCGCGCCCCTCGAATACGATGGCGCCTCGTGTCGGCGCCAGGAACTTGGTGAGCAGGTTGAAGACGGTGGTTTTGCCGGCGCCGTTCGGCCCGATCAGGGCGTGGATCGTGCCGCGCCGGATCGACAAATCGACCCCGCGCACGGCGGCAAAGCCCCCGAACTCCTTTACAAGGCCCCGCGCCTCCAAAATGAGATCGCTCATTTTACAATCCCGTTTGGCAGCCGCGCCGATGACCGCAGGGGCCGGCCTTGCAGCCGACCCCCATGGACGAAACGCTCACGCCTGCCGGCGCAATGTCACTTGGCGTCAAGCGAGCAGCCCGAATCGGCCTCTGCGACATAGGCGTCCTTGCCCGGGATCGTCGCCGTGACATTCGCCACGTCCCACTTGCTCTCGCCGCCCTGCTTGACCGTCAAGAGATACATGTCGTGGATCAGCAGCCCGTCCTTGCGGATCTGGCCGCCCTTGGCGAAGAAATCGTCGATCTTCATCTTGCCGAGTTCTTCGCGCACCGCGTCGGCATCATCCGTGCCGGCGGCCTTGATGGCGTTCAGATAGGCGATGGTCAGCGAATAGTCCGCCGCGCGAACGAAAGTCGGGGCGGCATTGTCGGAGACTTCCGCATAGCGCTTCGCCCAATCCTTCGACTTCTCGTCGGTGTTCCAGTACCAGCCGCTGGTGAAGCTCAGACCCTTGGCGACATCGGTGCCGATGCTCTGGACATCGGAGATCGTCACCAGCAGGCCCGCAAGCTGCTGGCCCGCGTCGGTCAGGCCGAACTCATGCGCCTGCTTGATGGAGTTGACCGTATCGCCGCCCGCATTGGCGAGACCCACGACCTTGGCGCCGGAATTCTGCGCCTGCAGCAGATAGGAAGAAAAGTCCTGGGTCGCGATCGGCACCATGGAATTGCCGAGCACCTTACCGCCGAGCTTTTCGACTACCTCGGAAGTATCATGCAGCAGCGCATGGCCGAAAGCGTAGTCGGCGGTGATGAAATACCAGCTGGTGCCGCCATTCTTCACGACCGCCGTGCCGGTCCCGACGGCCAGCGCATGGGTGTCGTAGCCGTAGTGGATGCCGTATTTCGTACAGGCCTTGCCGGTGAGATCGGAACTCCCCGGCCCCGTCGCCATGGTGATGGTATGCTTGTCGGAGGCAAGCTTCTGCACCGCCAGCGCCACCGCCGAATTGGTCAGGTCGGTGATCATGTCGACCTTCTGCTCGTCGATCCACTGGCGCGCCGTGGCCGAGCCGATGTCGGCCTTGTTCTGGTGATCGGCCGAGATCACTTCGATCGGCTTGCCGAGAACGGTTCCGCCGAAATCCTTCACCGCCATCTTGACGGCGGCGACGGCGCCTTCGCCGCTGAAGCTCGATTTGTAGACGCCGGACATGTCGCCCAGGACGCCGATCTTCACCACACCGTCGGAGATGCCTTCGGCCGAAGCCGCGCTCGCGCCGAGCAGAAGTGCGGCCGCGCAGGCGCCGGCCAGATAAATGCCTTTCATTTCGTAGTCTCCCATAAGGTCGTTTTCTATTGTGATTGCCGGCTCGACCATGCCGGTGAAACCGAATGGCCGGCAATGTACCATGGGTTCTCCTTCCGGCAAGCGGCCTCACCGCGTTCCATGCGGGCATACGACCAATTGTTTAGACATGCCCGAGGGGACGCAGCTCTTGCAAGCCCCATGCATCGCGTTCACAAGTGCGCCATGTTCGTGCCCTTCTTCCTCGAGCTGAAAGCCGCCGGCATCCCCGTCTCGCTGCGCGAGTATCTAGGGCTGCTGGAAGGCATGGATGCGCATCTCGTCGATTACGACGTCGAGGGTTTCTACTATCTGGCCCGCGCCGCGCTGGTGAAGGACGAGCGCTTCATCGACCGTTTCGACCAGGTCTTCGGCCATGTCTTCAAGGGGTTGGAAGCGCTATCGGGAGCGGACGGCATCGATGTCGCGAACCTGCCCGAGGAATGGCTGCGGCGGCTCGCCGAAAAACACCTGACGCAAGAGGAGAAGAAGCTCGTCGAGGCGCTTGGCGGTTTCGACAAGCTGATGGAGACGCTGAAGAAGCGGCTGGAGGAGCAGAAGGGCCGGCACCAGGGCGGCTCGAAATGGATCGGCACGGCCGGCACCTCGCCCTTCGGCGCCTATGGCTACAATCCCGAAGGCATCCGGATCGGCCAGCACGAAAGCCGGCACCGGCGCGCGGTCAAAGTCTGGGACAAGCGCGAGTTCAAGAATTTCGACGACGGTGTCGAACTCGGCACGCGCAACATCAAGATCGCGCTGAAGCGCCTGCGCCGCTGGGTGCGCGAAGGGGCGGCCGAGGAATTCGACCTGCCGGGCACGATCCACGCCACCGCCGAGCACGGCTATCTCGACGTCAGGGTCCGCCCGGAACGGCGCAACGCGGTCAAGCTGTTGATGTTCTTCGATGTCGGCGGCTCGATGGACGACCATATCCGCGTCGTCGAAGAGCTTTTCTCGGCGGCGCGCGCCGAGTTCCGCCAACTCGAATTCTTCTATTTCCACAACTGCCTCTATGAAGGCGTGTGGAAGGACAACCGCCGCCGCCATTCCCAGACCATGCCGACCTGGGACGTGCTCAACAAATATGGCCACGACTACAAGGTGATCTTCGTCGGCGATGCGGCGATGAGCCCCTACGAGATCGCCCATCCCGGCGGCTCCGTCGAGCACTGGAACGAGGACGCCGGCGCCGTCTGGCTGAAGCGCGCGCTCGATCAATGGCCGAACGCCATCTGGATCAACCCGATCAAGGAAAAGCACTGGAGCTATACGCACTCCATCGGCATGATCCGCGATATCTTCTCCGAACGCATGTATCCGCTGACGCTGACCGGGCTGGAAACCGCAACATGCGAGCTTTCCCGCAGGCATTGAAGGCTTCGTCGACTGCGGCGACGGACCGCTCTTTTCCTGAAGGAAGCATCATGGTCTAAGGGTTTCCCTGTAATGGGCGGGGCGATCGCATAGGACGCAACACCTCCACTCCGTCCCGCTTCGCGGGCCGCCTCTCCCCTCAAATGGGGAGAGGAAAGGCGCTTACGGTCACGGCCGGCGCTTCCTCGCCCCCGTCGACCGGGGGAGAGGTGGTTTGCGAAGCAAATCGGAGTGGGGGTCGAACCTCATATGCGCCTGCCTCGCGATAATGGGGACACCCGATGCGATTTTCACGATACGGCGCGATCTGCACCGCACTCGTCTTTCTTTGCGCCGGCATCGCGCCGGCCTTGGCTTCCCCCGCCGGCGAATTGCCGGGCGAAAGCATGTCGCTGCTATGGGCGCTGCCGTTTGCCGGCCTGCTGCTCTCGATCGCGACAGGGCCGGTCCTCTACCCGCATTTCTGGGAACATCATTACGGCAAGTTCTCCGCCTTCTGGGGCGCGCTCGCGATCGTCCCGCTTGCCTTCTGGGCCGGCCCCTCTCTGACCACGACGGCGGCGCTGCACACCATCATCCTCGAATACATTCCCTTCATCATCCTGATTTTCGCGCTCTTCACCATCGCCGGCGGCATGCTGGTGGCGGGCAACATCCACGGCACGCCGCTGATGAATGCGGGGCTTCTCCTGATCGGCGCGATCCTCGCCTCCTTCGTCGGCACCACAGGCGCTTCCATGATCATGATCCGGCCGCTGATCCGTGCCAACGACAACCGGCCCTTCAACGCCCATGTCGTCATCTTCTTCATCTTCCTCGTTTCCAATATCGGCGGTTCACTGACGCCGCTCGGTGATCCGCCGCTCTTCGTCGGCTTCCTGCGCGGCGTCGATTTCTTCTGGACGACGGAGCATCTGTTTCACGAAACGCTCTTCGTCGGCGTCATCGTGCTCGCCGTTTTCCTGGCCATCGACTGGTATTTCCACGCCCGCGAGGGCGGCATGCCGAAGATCAAGGACCCGACGCCGGACAAGAAGGTCCGCCTGCGCGGCCTCGTCAACCTGCCGCTGCTCGCCGGCGTCATCGGCGCCATCCTGCTCTCGGCATGGTGGCGTCCCGGCATCTCGTTTTCGCTGCACGGCGTCGAGATCGAACTCCAGGACCTGGCGCGCGACGTCATCATGGTCGCCATGGCGCTGCTGTCGCTGGCGCTAAGCCGCAAGGAATACCGCCGCGCCAACGATTTTGCCTGGGGCCCGATCGTCGAAGTGGCGAAGCTCTTCGCCGCGATCTTCGTCTGTCTCATCCCGGTGACCGCCATGCTTCATGCCGGTTCGGAAGGCGCGCTCGCGCCGCTGGTCGCGCTGGTCACCAATGCAGACGGCGGTTCCAATCCGCTTGCCTATTTCTGGCTGACCGGCGTGCTTTCCTCCTTCCTAGACAACGCGCCGACCTATCTCGTCTTCTTCGATCTTGCCGGGGGCGACCCGCATACGCTGATGACGAGCGGCGCGGCCGTGCTCGCCGCGATCTCGTCGGGCGCGGTCTTCATGGGCGCCAATTCCTATATCGGCAACGCGCCGAACTTCATGGTCTATGCCATCGCGCGGCACCAAGGCGTGCGCATGCCGCATTTCTTCGCCTACATGCTGTGGTCGGGATGCGTGCTGATCCCGACCTTCCTCTTCGCAGGCTGGCTGTTCTTCACATGACACGGATGTGAGCGACGGACACGGCGCCGGCCCTTTCGCTCGGGCCTGCCCGGGCCTACATTAAGGACGGAATTGGCCCCCTCCGGGAGGCCGGAAGGAGCGGATATGGATCAGCAGAGTTTCCCCTTCACCCTGACCGACGCCGAATGGCGCGACCGGCTGACGCCCGAGCAGTATCATATCATGCGCGAACACGGCACCGAACGCGCCGGCAGTTGCGCTCTGCTGCATGAGAAGCGCGCCGGCGCCTTCACCTGCGCCGGCTGCGGCCAGAAACTGTTCGCATCGACGCTGAAATTCGAGAGCGGCACCGGCTGGCCGAGCTTCAACGATCCGATAGAGGGCTCGGTCGAGACATCGACCGACCGAAGCTGGGGTATGACGCGCACCGAGGTGCATTGTGCCAATTGCGGAAGCCATCTGGGCCACATCTTCGAGGACGGCCCACCGCCGACCGGCCTTCGCTATTGCGTCAACGGCGTAGCGCTCGACTTCCACGCCGCCTGAGCGCGAAGTCCGCAGAACGGATCGATCCTCCCTCGCGGCCAATTCCGCCCCGTGCGCAATTGACGCATCTCCGTACATCTGCCTACTCTGGGCCGGGGACGGAAGATTTATGCCAAGTGGAGGAGAGGATTGATGAATTTCGCACGCATTTTGCGCGGGCTTGCCGCCGGCGCCATCGCAACGTTCGTACTGCCGGTTACCATGGCCCTGGCTGGCCCCTACCCGGATCGCCCGATCACCCTGATCGTACCATGGGGAGCAGGCGGCGGAACGGACGCGACAGCACGTATCCTTGCCTCGATCCTTCAGGAAGATATCGGCCAGCCGGTGAACGTGGTGAACCGCACCGGCGGTTCCGGCGTTGTCGGCCATAGCGCCATCGCCGAGGCCGATCCCGACGGCTACACGATCGGCCTGGCGACGGTCGAAATCGGCATGATGCACTGGCAGGGCCTCACCAAGCTCGATTATTCCGCCTACACGCCGCTTGCCCTGGTGAACGAGGATCCGGGCGCCGTCCAGGTCAGCGCGGATTCGCCATGGAAGGACTTGCCCTCCCTGATCGAAGCCATCAAGGCCGATCCCGGCAAATACAAAGCTTCCGGCACCGGCCAGGGCGGTATCTGGCATCTCGCCATAGCAGGCCTGCTTTCGAAGCTCGAGATCGACCCCACCGCCGTGCCGTGGGTGCCGAGCAAAGGCGCCGCGCCGGGCCTGCAGGATCTGGTCGCCGGCGGCGTTTCCATCGTTCCCTGCTCCATCCCCGAGGCACGCTCGCTGCTTGAAGCCGGGCGCGTGCGCTCGCTCGCCGTCATGTCCGAAACGCGCAACGCGGCCTTCCCGGACGTACCGACGACGAAGGAAGCCATGGGCGTAAGCTGGACCATCGGCGCATGGCGCGGCATCGTCGCGCCGAAAGGCATCTCGGACGAGCAGGCCCAGACGCTGATCGCGGCGCTCAAGAAGGCCTACGACAGCGACGAATACAAGACCTTCATGTCCAAGCAGGGTTTTGGCATACGCTGGGCGTCGGGAGCGGATTTCGGCACCTTCATGAAGGAAAGCAACGAGACGCTCGGCGAGGTCATGAAGACGGTCGGCCTGACCAAATGACCCGCCCCGGCTCCCGCCGGTAGCAGAAAGGCCGCCCGCTGCCAAAGCGGCGGGCAGCCCTCCCGACATCGAACCGGAGAGTAGCGATGCGTTTCAACGACGCGGTGCTTGGAGGCGCCCTGCTCGTCTTTTCAATAGTGATCGGACTGTGGTCGCAAAGTTTTCCGGCGATCCCCGGTCAGGAATACGGGGCGGCCGTGTTCCCGGCCACGGTTGCAACCGGCATGGGCCTCTGTTCGCTGGTGCTCATCGTCTCCGGTCTGCGACAGAAAGGCGTGGCGCTCGCCTTTGCCGGCTGGGCGCAGGACTGGCGCGGTTTCGTCCGCATCCTCGTGGTGATCGCCTCCGTCGTCTTCTACATCGCCGCCGCCAAGCCGCTCGGCTTCATCCCCACCATGACGCTCGTCCTGCTCGCCAACCTGAAGCAGCTCGGCGTCGGCTGGCTTCAGTCGATCGTCATCGCCATCGCGATTTCACTTCTCATCCAATGGTCCTTCGGCGACCTGCTGCACGTCCCGCTGCCCTGGGGCATCCTCTCGGCATACAGGTTCTGATATGGACACGCTCGAAGCCGCTTTCGGACTCATCCTCCACTGGGACGTGGTCACGACGATCGCCATCGCCGCGATCTTCGGCCTTTTCGTCGGCGCGATTCCCGGCCTGACGGCGACGATGGCGATCGCGCTGCTCGTGCCGACGACCTTCTTCATGGACCCGGTGCCGGCGATCGGGGCCATGATAACCTGCTCGGCCATGGCGATCTTCGCCGGCGACATCCCGGGCACGATGCTGCGCATTCCCGGAACGCCGGCCTCCGCCGCCTATGCGGACGAGGCCTTCCGCATGACGCAGAAGGGCGAGGCGGAAATCGCACTCGGCGCAAACCTGCTTTTTTCCGCCGTCGGCGGCCTGTTCGGCACGGCGATCCTGATGCTGATGGCGCCATGGCTTGCCGAGGTCGCGCTGAAATTCTCCTCGTTCGAATATTTCTGGATGGCCCTTCTCGGGCTGACCTGCGCCACCTTCATCGGCACAGGAGCCCCCATCAAGGGGCTGATCAGCCTCTTCATCGGCCTCCTCGTCGCAACGGTAGGCCTGAACAACCCCGCAGGCGTCCCCCGCTTCACCTTCGGCGATATCAACCTGTTGGGCGGCATCGACTTCATCTCGGCGATGATCGGCCTGTTCGCCGTGTCTGAGGTGCTGAGGGTAGCCGCAAGCGGCGCACGCAGCCTGCCGGTCCCGCAGGCATCCGTGGGCAATTTGTTCAAGGGCTGGGGCAGGCTCTTCGTGCGCTACTGGCCCCAGCAATTGCGCGGCAACATTCTCGGCACGGCGATCGGCGTGCTGCCCGGTTCCGGGGCCGACATCGCCGCCTGGGTTTCCTATGCAGTCAGCCGCAAATTCTCGCGGACACCGGAAAAGTTCGGGACCGGGCATCTCGAAGGCATCGTCGAATCGACCTCCGCCAACAATGCCGCGCTCGGCGGCGCGTGGGTGCCGGCCCTCGTCTTCGGCATCCCCGGCGATTCCATCACCGCGATCGTCATCGGCGTCCTCTACGTCAAGGGCGTCAATCCCGGCCCGACGCTCTTCCTGACCAATCCGCAGACGATCTACGCGATCTTCCTTATCTTCATCATCGCCAATCTGATCATGGTTCCGTTCGGCTGGGGCGCGATCAAGCTCGCCAAGCAGATTCTGCGCGTGCCGCCGAAAATCCTGATGCCGGTCATCCTCTCCTTTTGCATGGTCGGCGCGTTCGCCACCAACAACGCCACCTTCGACGTTTCCGTCATGCTGGTCTTCGGCGTGCTCGGCTTCATCATGGAAGAAAACGATATCCCGATCGCTCCCTGCATCCTGGGGATCGTGCTCGGCCCTATGCTGGAGCAGAACTTCGTCACCTCCATGATCAAGTCGGACGGCAGCTTCCTGGCCTTCTTCGAACGTCCGATCGCAGCCGGGCTCGGCCTTTTCACGCTGTTCGTCTGGGGGGCGTCCTTCGTCTCCTCCTACCTTGCTCAACGCCGCGCGGCCGACGATCCTTCTCCCGCCTGAACGGCGGCTGGCCATCCGCTTATGCGGCGGACCTTTTCCGAAGGGGCCGCCTCGCCGGGGGTGCCAAACAGGCGCCATTTCTCGGGGCGGAAGGCGATGCGCGATCTGGCGGCGGCCGGATGGCTGGCCGGCACCTCGATCTCGACACGCTCCCGGTGGCCGCCCACCTCCAGTTCGAGGCGGCGCGTGCCGGCGACGCGGCGGCCGGCTGCCACGGTTCCCGCAATGCAGCCGCCACAACCGTCGAGGAGTTTCACCTCCTGCGGCCGGAAATAGAGAAGCGCCTTGCCATCCGGCGCATCCCCGGCGGGAAGGCCGAGCGGGCGGTCCTCGAACCATAGCTGGCCGGCTTCCACATGGATCGGGAGACTGCTCGACTCGCCGATGAAGCCGAAGACGAAGGGCGAGTTGGGCGTGTCATAGACGTCGTCCGCCGTGCCGATCTGCTCGATCCTGCCCTCGTTCATCACCACGACGCGGTCGGCGAGTTCGAGCGCCTCGTCCTGATCGTGGGTAACGAAGACGGTGGTGTGCCCGGTGGCGTCGTGGATCTCGCGCAGCCAGCTTCTGAGGTCGCGGCGCACCTTGGCGTCGAGCGCGCCAAAGGGTTCGTCGAGCAGGAGCACGCTGGGTTCGATCGCCATGGCGCGGGCGAGCGCCACGCGCTGTCGCTGACCGCCCGAAAGCTGATGCGGGTAGCGCCGCTCCAGGCCGGAGAGCTGGACGAGATCGAGAAGTTCCGTCGCACGCCGCGCGATCTCGGCCTTGGCCATCCGGTCCGCACCGCGCCGGACGCTCAGCCCGAAGCCGATATTGTCGAGCACGTTCATATGGCGGAAGAGCGCATAGCTCTGGAAGACGAAGCCGATATTGCGCTCCTGCACCGTCTTCACCGAGGCGTCCTCGCCGCCGAAGAATATCTGGCCTCCAGTCGGGTGGTCGAGGCCTGCGATCAGCCGCAGCAGCGTCGTCTTGCCGGAGCCGGACGGCCCCAGAAGGGCGATCAACTCGCCGGAACGGATGTCGAGCGAAACGTCGTCCAGCGCTGCGAAGCGGTCGAACTCCTTGCGGACATTGCGGATAGAAAGGTCCATGGCTCTATCTCTTTGTTTAAGCATGATCTTTTCGGAAAACCGGCATCCACTTTTCCGGATCATGCCCTAATGTCCTGTCGAGCCGGAAAGGGCATCGCCGTACCGGAATTCCAATATGGTCTTGATGATCAGCGTTACCAGCGCGAGCAGCGCCAGAAGCGAGGCCACGGCGAAGGCGCCGGCGAAATTATACTCGTTGTAGAGAATCTCGACCTGCAGCGGCATGGTGTTGGTGAGCCCGCGTATATGACCGGAGACCACCGACACCGCGCCGAACTCGCCCATGGCGCGGGCGTTGCACAGGAGTACGCCGTAGAGCAGGCCCCATTTGACGTTGGGCAGGGTCACGCGCAAAAACGTCTGCCAGCCGCTGGCGCCAAGCGACAGTGCTGCCTCCTCGTCCGCCGTGCCCTGTTCCTCCATCAGTGGGATCAGTTCACGCGCGACGAAGGGAAAAGTGACGAAGATGGTGGCGAGCACGATGCCCGGCACAGCAAACAGGATCTGGACGCCGTGCGCCGCCAGCCACGGTCCAAGCAGGCTCTGCGAACCGAACAGCAGCACGTAGACCAGGCCCGAAATCACCGGCGACACGGAAAAGGGCAGGTCGATCAGCGTGGTCAGGAAGGCCTTGCCCTTGAACTCGAACTTGGCGACCGCCCATGCCGCGGCGACCCCGAAAGCGAGGTTGAGCGGCACCGCGATCGCCGCGACGAGCAGGGTGAGTTGGATGGCGGCCACCGCATCCGGCTCCGTGAGCGCGGCGAAATAGGCCCCGACGCCGTTTGCGAAGGCCTGCAGGAAGACGATCACGAGCGGCAATACGAGAAAAACCGCAAGAAAAAGAAGAGCAATCACCGTCAAGGCGACGCGGGTGGCGCGCCCCTCGGTCACGGCCGAACGCGGCGGCGGCGTTTGCGCGCCAGCGGCGGAAAAAGGCTGGTCAATGACCATATCCGTACCTCCTGCGGCTCCATGCCTGGATCAGGTTGATGACGAAGAGCATGGCGAACGAAATCGCGAGCATCACCGTGGCGATGGCGGTGGCGGCCGCGTAATTATACTCCTCCAGCCGGATGACGATAAGGAGCGGCGCGATCTCCGAGACGTAGGGGATGTTGCCGGCGATGAAGATCACCGAGCCGTATTCTCCGACAGCGCGTGCGAAGGCGAGCGCGAAGCCGGTCAGGATCGCGGGCGCCAGTCCGGGCAGGATGACCCGCCGGACAGTCTGGGCACGTCTCGCGCCGAGCGTGGCGGCAGCTTCCTCCACCTCGCGGTCGATCTCTTCCATGACCGGCTGCACGGTGCGCACGACGAAAGGAAGGCCGATGAAGACCATCGCCACGATGATGCCAAGCGGCGTGTAGGCAACCTTGATGCCGAGCGGCGCCAAAAGCCCGCCGATCCAGCCGTTCGGCGCATAAAGCGTCGTCAAGGCGATGCCGGCAACCGCCGTCGGCAGCGCGAAGGGCAAATCCACCATGGCGTCCACGATACGCTTTCCCGGAAAGCGGTAGCGGACCAGCACCCAGGCGACCAGCGTGCCGAAGACGATGTTGACGAGTGCCGCGGCAAGCGCCCCGCCGAAGCTCATCTTCAGCGCGCCGAGCGTGCGCGGATCACTGGCGATACGCCAGAATTCCGGCCAACCGAGCGAGGCGGAGCGCCATACCACGCCGGCAAGCGGGATCAGCACGATCAGCGACAGGTAGGCGATCGAGAAACCGAACGTCAGCCCGAAACCGGGAATGACGCTCGGCCGCCTGAACCGCCACCCCGCATGCGCAAGGGCGGTCGCCATGTCATTGCCCCGGCTTGTAGATCTGGTCGAAGACGCCGCCATCGCCAAAATAGGCCGGCTGTGCTTTCTTCCAGCCGCCGAATGCGTCGATCGTGACCAGCTTTACGTCGGGAAAGCGTTTCAGATCGGCGGGATCGGCTGCCTCCGGCTTGTAGGGCCGGTAGTAATGCCTGGCCGCGATCTTCTGGCCGACATCGGAATAGAGATATTCGAGATAGGCCTCGGCCACCTTGCGCGTGCCCCTGGCGTCGGCATTTCCGTCGACCAGCGCCACCGGCGGCTCGGCCTTGATCGAGATCGACGGCACGACGATCTCGAAATTGCCGGCGCCGAGTTCGTCGAGCGCGAGGAAGGCCTCGTTCTCCCAGGCAAGCAGCACATCGCCGATGCCGCGCTGGGCAAACGTCGTGGTCGCGCCGCGCGCGCCGGTGTCGAGCACTGGAACGTGCTTGTAGAGTTGGGCGACGAAGCCCTCGGCCTTCTTGTCGTCGCCGCCATACTGGTTGCGAGCCCACGCCCAGGCGGCGAGGAAGTTCCAGCGCGCCCCGCCCGAGGTCTTGGGGTTGGGCGTGATCACCTCAACGCCATCCTTGACGAGGTCGCCCCAGTCCTTGATGCCCTTCGGATTACCCTTGCGCACGAGGAACACGATCGTCGACGTATAGGGCGCATTGTTGTTGGGCAGCTTGCCGCGCCAGTCGACCGGGACCTTGCCGGTCTTTTGGGCGATCGCATCGATATCGGCTTCGAGCGCCAGCGTCACCACGTCGGCCGGCAACCCGTCGATGACCGAACGTGCCTGCGCGCCAGAGCCTCCGTGCGAGGTGCGGATCGTGACCGTCTCGCCGGTGTCCTGTTTCCATTTGGCGGCGAAGGCGGCGTCGAACTCCTTGTAGAGTTCGCGGGTCGGGTCGTAGGAAACGTTGAGAAGCGTCGTATCGGCGAATGCGAAGGCCAGTCCACCGAATTGCACCATCGCAGCCAGCGCGGCGGTAAAGAGTAGCGACTTTCCGTTGCGAGTCATTGCTGCCTCCTGTGTTGGCAGTCGAAACTCTATCGGTTTGGTCGTGTATAGAAATTCCCGAAATAACCTTTCGGGAGCGTCGTACGGAAAGAATTTGTCGTTATTCGGCCGGCTCGGGCAAAGCCATTGCTTGTTCCACCGCAGCAAGACTATCGGCCAGCGTACGGTCGAGAACGGCACGGTGGGCCTCGGTGACGCGCGAACACCCGCCGCACCTCGCAGCTTTCTTCTCCATTGCAATCGGCACAGCGCTGATGGGAAGCCCGGCTGCGGCAGGGAAGAAAAGATCACGGCGAAGCCCTAAAGGCCTGCGCCCACGGTAACTTAAGCCGTTCTGCCAATCCTGCTGGCCGGCGCGAACCTTTCCAAGCAACTGCGCTGCCCGACGATGCCTCAGGCCATGCCGAGTGCGGCCTTGTAGAGATCGAGTATCGCTTCCTCCTCCTGCCGCTCGGACTGATCCTTCTTGCGCAGCCGCACGATCGTTCGCACAGCCTTGGTATCGAAGCCGGTGCCCTTCATTTCGGCATAGACATCCTTGATATCGTCGGCCAGAGACTGCTTCTCTTCTTCGAGGCGCTCGATGCGTTCGATGAATGCCCTGAGCTGACCGGCGGCCACGGTCTGGCTGCTGTCGGTGATTTCGTCGGCCATAGAATTCTCCACGGAAATTGCGCCACGACTCAAAAAAATCGAGACAGGAAAACGGCGGTTTCGATGCCCGACCCCACTAGAGGGGTCAAGGGCAAAACGGCGCGGCGCGAAAACCGCCCGGCCGGGAAACTATTCCTTCGGCCGGGCGGCCTCGAACGTGGCTTTCTTTGCCTCGCTTGCGTCGGTCTGGTGCTTCGCCTGCCATTCGTCATAGGGCATGCCGTAGACAATCTCGCGCGACTCCTCTTTTGTGAGCGCCACACCGGCTGCCTCCGCCGCTTCACGATACCAGTTCGACAGACAGTTGCGGCAGAAGCCGGCCAGGTTCATCAAATCGATATTCTGGACGTCCGTTCGCTCCCGCAGATGGTCGACGAGGGTGCGGAAGGCCGCCGCTTCGAAAGCGCGCGCTTGTTCCTTGCTGAACTCGGTCATGGTTGGCATCCCTTTACAGCGGTCCCGTACGGGAACCGAACTGCTTCACCTCGTGAATATCGGGTCGGGCATTGATGGCTTCAAGCATCGGCGCCAGCCGCTCCGCCCATTCCTGCTGTCCCTTGTCCTCGCGGATCAGGTCCTGGCGGATCTCGATGAGCGCATGCGCGAAACCGTTGACGATGGCGTGTTTGAACATGGTGTCGCCGCGCAAAGCGCCGTCATAGGGTTCGTTATCGCCGACAATCAGGCCCGTGTCGGTTCGCAACGCGTTGAGCATCGGATCGACCGCGCGATTGTCGCTGTCCCACAATATGCCGGCATGCCAGGGCCGCTCGAAGCCCTGCATGCGCGGCGTGAAGGAATGGATGGAGAACAGGAACGGCGCCCTGCCGGATTCTTCGGCGGCCGAAGCGACCAGCGCGGCTGCGGCATCGTGATACGGGCGATAGAAACGGTCGAGTCGCCGCTCGCGCTCTTTTGCCGACATCGGATAATTTCCCGGAACCACCGTCCCGTCATAGAGTTGCCGGATCAGGGTCGGATCGTCCTCTCCGCGGTTCGGGTCGATGAGTAGCCGCGAGAAGCGCGCCATAACGGCGGGCGCGCCGGTCAGCGCGGCAAGCCGCCGCGTCACCCCTTCCACGCCGATATCGTAGGCGATGTGGCGATCGAACTCGGTCTCGGGCAGGCCAAGGGTGCCATATTCCTCCGGCAGTCCACGCCCGGCATGGTCGGCGAGGAAAAGCAGACCGCCCCCGCGATCGCCTTCGATCAGTTCGAACGGAGAGAATTGGGAAGTCCGCGTCATTCAGGAGGCCATGAAGCTTTGCAGGCAACCGGTCTTTTCATGAAGACGGCGCTGGCGCAATGCCGTCGTTTCGACAATCTTTCCGGGAGTCCTTGGAGAACAACAAATAGACGGGGACCGTTCCTCCGATCCTCGCCGACGCGTTGACACGGGCCGGGCTATCTTCGAAAAGAGGCGTCTTGAAATGGGGCTGTTACAGGCAAGCGGCATGGAATCAGGTTCCGCAGCAGCGAAGCGGGGTGGCCGCAAGGTGGCTCTTGCCGTTTTCGCCGCGGCCTGCACGAGTGGCGTGGCACTGTTTTCCACGCCTGCCCTGGCCGATTTCCGCGTCTGCAATGCGACCCAGAATCTGGTCGGCGTCGCCATTGGTTACCGCGCCAAGGCGGGCTGGGTGACGGAAGGCTGGTGGCACATCGAGGGATCGAGCTGCAAGACGCTGATCGAAGGCCCGCTTTCCTCGCGCTATTATTATCTCTACGCGGAAGATGCCGATCACGGCGGCCGCTGGGACGGGTCGATCGACATGTGCGTCGCCGACAAGGAGTTCAAGATCGCCGGTGTCAACGACTGCTTCGCGCGCGGTTTCCAGCGCGCCGGCTTCAAGGAATACGATACGGGCAAGCAATCGAGCTGGATGGTGCAACTGACCGATCAGCCCGCCATGAGCGGCACGGCTGCCGCTGCCGGAGCGGGAAACTCCGCACCGGGTAATTCCTCCTCGGGTAATTCCTCCTCGGGTAATCGCGGAACGGGCAATCCCGGATCGGACAATCCCGGATCGGACAATCAATGAGACGCAGCCGCAAGGTCAAGATTCTCGCCACGCTCGGCCCCGCCTCCTCCGACGAGGCGATGATCCAGAAACTCTTCGAGGCCGGCGCGGACGTTTTCCGCATCAATATGAGCCATACCGACCACGAGACGATGCGTACGCTCGTCGCGCGCATCCGCGCCGTCGAGGGTAAGGTCGGCCGGCCGATCGGCATCCTGGCCGACCTTCAAGGGCCGAAGCTCAGGGTCGGCACGTTCGCCAATGGCAAGGAGGAACTGAAGCCCGGCCAGACCTTCACGCTCGACGACAATCCGGAGCCGGGCAATGCCACCCGCGTCTTTCTTCCGCACCCCGAAATCCTGCAATCCATCGAGCCCGGCGACCGTCTGCTCATAGACGACGGAAAGCTGGCGCTGGTGGCGGAAGAGACCGACAGTCATTCCGTTCGTTGCCGGGTCGTCTCCGGCACGGCGATCTCCGACCGCAAGGGCGTCAGCGTCCCCGACACCACGCTGCCGGTCGGCGCGCTGACCGACAAGGACCGCAAGGATCTGGACGCGGTGCTGGCGACGGGGGTGGACTGGATCGCGCTTTCCTTCATCCAGCGGCCGGAGGATTTGGCCGAGGTGCGCAAGGTGGCGCGCGGCCGCGCCGCACTGCTGTCCAAGATCGAAAAGCCGCAGGCGGTGGCGCGGCTTGCCGAAATCATCGAGCTTTCCGATGCGCTGATGGTGGCGCGCGGCGACCTCGGCGTCGAGATGCCGGTCGAGTCGGTTCCGGGCATCCAGAAGCAGATCACCCGCGCCGCTCGCCGCGCCGGCAAGCCGGTTGTGGTGGCTACCCAGATGCTGGAATCGATGATTTCCGCGCCCGTGCCGACCCGCGCCGAAGTCTCCGATGTTGCCACCGCCGTCTACGAAGGCGCCGACGCCATCATGCTGTCGGCCGAATCGGCGGCCGGGAAATACCCGGTCGAGGCGGTGTCGATGATGGATGCGATCTCCATCCAGGTGGAACGCGATCCGACCTATCCGGGCATCATCAACGCCCAGCGCTCGCCGCCGGAAGCGACCGGCGCAGATGCTATTTCCGCGGCGGCGCGGCAGATCGCCGAGACGCTGAACCTGTCGGCGATCATCACCTACACAGCCTCCGGCACGACCGGGCTTCGCGCCGCGCGCGAGCGTCCGCAAGTGCCGATCATCGCGCTGTCGCCGGTCGTGGCGACGGCGCGGCGGCTATCGCTGGTATGGGGTATGCATTGCGTCGTAACCGAAGACGCCTTCGATCTCGACGACATGGTCGACCGCGCCTGCCGCATCACCTTCGAAGAACAGTTCGGCCGCCCCGGCGACCGGGTGATCGTCACCGCCGGCGTGCCGCTCCGGACCCCCGGCGCCACCAACATGCTGCGTATCGCCTATATCGGCTCCGACGGGCTGGGTGGTCTATAGCGGGCGATCGGACGTCCCTTGCATGCCGCCTCGCGGCTTTTGCGAAAGATCGCTCAGATATTCTGGCCAGCCAGATCCTGCGTGAGAGTTTCAACCGCGCCTTGCGCGCTACGCAGCATCGGGTAAACCTGAAGCACCTGCTCATAGGCCTTGAGCGCCAGTTCCTTGCGGCCCGTATCCTTCAGGATTTCGGCCATGCCGGCCAGCGCACCGAAATGGCGCGGCTCAAGCTGCAGGGTCCTGTCTATATCCGCCATCGACATGGTGTAATCGCCCATCATGTAATGGACGGTCGCGCGATGATTCCAGCCCTCTGCATAGGAAGGGTCGAGCACGATGATCTGATCGAGGAAATCGAGCGCTACCGGATATTTCTTGGCCTGGATGGCGTCGTTCACCCATTGCATCAGAAGATCGACCGTAGCGCTGCCGGAATCGAGCCATAGTTGCAGGATCTGCCGCGAGATGCGATCCGCCGCGTGCTCGTTCCGCTCTCTCTTCAATTCGGCGAAAAGCTTGTCGAGCCGTTTGACGTGCGCCGATTCGAGCGGTCCGCCCGCGTTCAGGACGGCGGCCGGCATTGCCGGCAATTCCTTCGCTGAAGCCGTCGGCACGGTAACCGTATTTCCGGCGGCCGCGGCGGGAGCCGTGAGCAGCGACAGAAAGAATAAAGCGAAAACACAACGCATGCCGGAAATCTATCCCGGCACGGTCCAAGATCAACTCAAAAAGGAGAGCGCCAGATCAAAAAGACGGATCGGGAAGGGCTCAGCCCTGGCGCGCCTTGAAGCGCGGCGCGGTCTTGTTGATGATATAGACACGGCCCTTGCGACGGACCAACTGGTTGTCGCGGTGACGGGCCTTCAGTGCCTTGAGCGAGTTCTTGATCTTCATTTTCCGAGCCGTTCAGCTTGGCCAATGGGGTCTGAAACCGCCACAAGGCCTGAAATCAAAGGCGCGCCGGAAGGCGCGCCGCAATCGACGTGCTCATAAACGAGGAGCGGCGCGTCTGTCAACCTCATGCCTCCGGTCGACGAACCGGCTATGTTTTCGGAAACATCCGTGTGAAATGCCCCATTTTGCGGCCAGCCCGAGTTTCCGCCTTGCCGTAGAGATGCAGCATCAGGTTCGGTTCGCCGAGAAGCGCCGGCACGCGATTCATGTCGTTGCCGATCAGGTTTTCCATGACACAATTTGAGTGTCGGCCCGCCCCCCCGAGCGGCAGTCCGGCAATGGCCCTTATATGCTGCTCGAACTGTGAAACGATGCAGGCCGCCTCAGTCCAGTGGCCGGAATTGTGCACCCGCGGCGCGAACTCATTGGCAAGCACGCGCCCGTCCGCCGCGACGAAGAACTCGACGCCGATGACGCCGACATAGTCGAGCGCTTCGAGCAGCCTGAAGCTCGCCAACTTTGCCTCATCAACGACCTTCGCCGACATGCCGGCCGGTACGGTCGAACTGCGCAATATGCCTTCGCGATGGACATTCCGGGCTGGATCGAAAGCCGCGACGGTACCGTCACGGCCGCGAGCGGCGATCACCGATATCTCGCACTCGAAAGACACCAGCTCTTCCAGGATGAGCGGAACGTTCCCCATCGCCGCATAAGCGCCTTCGATGTCTCCCGCCTGACCCGGACGGATGACCCTCTGACCCTTGCCGTCATAGCCGAGCCGGCGCGTTTTGAGCACGCCGCTGCCGCCGAACGCATCGAGCGCCGCCGCAATATCCCCGTCATTATCCACCGCGCGGAATGCGGCTGTGGATATTCCGTTGGCGTTGAGGAAACTCTTCTCGGTCACACGGTCCTGCGACACTTCGAGCGCGCGCGGCGGGGGAAAGACCGGCACTGCGGACGCGAGCCGGCTTGCCGCCTCCACAGGCACATTCTCGAACTCGTAGGTGACGATCGAGGCCGAGCGGGCAAGTTCGTCGAGCGCTGCCGGGTCGTCATAAGCGGCGACGATCTGGCGGTTGGCAAGCTGGACGGCAGGGCAGTTGGCCTGCGGTTCCAGCACCACGGTGTGGTAGCCGAGCCGAGCCGCTGCCATCGCCAGCATGCGGCCAAGCTGGCCGCCGCCGATGATGCCGATCGTAGCGCCCGGCGCGAGCAGCCTGCTCATGCGTCGTCAGCCGGGGCGTCGGCCACCGCTTCAGTCTGCCGTGCCCGATAGGCGTCGAGCCGCCCGGCAAGCGCGGCATCGGACAGCGCCAGCACGGCGGCGGCGAGCAGCGCCGCGTTGACGGCGCCGGAACGACCGATCGCCAGCGTTCCGACCGGGATGCCCGCCGGCATCTGCACGATCGACAACAGGGAATCCTGGCCCGAAAGCGCCTTCGATTCGACAGGGACGCCGAAGACCGGGAGCGGCGTCAGCGCCGCTGTCATCCCGGGCAGGTGCGCCGCGCCGCCCGCGCCGGCAATGATGATTTTAAAACCGGCATCCCTGGCGCCGTGCGCGAACCGGTAAAGCCGTTCCGGCGTGCGATGCGCCGAAACAATACGCTTCTCGAAGCGGATGCCGAGCGCCTCAAGCGTCTCGGCGGCATGGCGCATGGTCGGCCAGTCGGATTGGCTACCCATGATGATGGCGACATCGGCGCTTGGCATGTCCTGCCTCTTCAGGTTCCAAAACCGCCGCATAGAGGAAATGCGGAAAAGCCGCAAGGAACCGGCTGCCGATCGCCGTTCGACTATGGCCAGAATATTGAAGTTGATCCGAATGTCTCATCGCCTAAGCTGCTTCAGATGAGGAAAGCGCTTGTTTTCGGGATAACGGGCCAGCTTGGTGCGGCGGTCGCCGAGCGGCTGCTCGAATCAGGGTGGCGGGTCTGGGGCGTAGCCCGCGACGGCAGGAAACCACCGACACATCTCCTGCAACGCGGTCTCCTCCCGATCGATAATTCCGGGCGCAGCTACAAGGATACGATCCTTAGCCTCGGATGTGCGGTGGACGCGGCATTCGTCCCCACCGCCTACGATGACGCAGATGCCCGCGACCTGCTGGCCACCCGAACAAAAGTCGGCTCCCTGGTCGTCGTGTCGTCTTCCAGCGTTTATGCCGACCACGCCGGCAGGTCGCTGGACGAGGCGGCGGAGACCGGGTTTCCGATATTCGATGGACCGATCCGTGAAGAAACCAGCACCGTCGAACCGGGGCCGGCGACGTATTCGACACGTAAGGTGGCGATGGAACGAGCACTGATATCATCCGGCTTGCCTGTCACGATCCTGAGGCCCTGCGCGATCCATGGGCGATTTGCCAGGCACCCGCGCGAGTGGTGGTTCGTGAAACGGGCATTGGATGGGCGTCGCCGCATTCCGGTGGCCTATGACGCCGAAAGCGTCTTCCATACAAGCAGCGCGCGCGGCATTGCGGGACTGACGGAAATCTGCATGTCCTCGCCCGCACAACGCATCCTGAACGTGGCTGACGCGACGCCCCTGAGGGTCCGTGAAATCGCCTTTGCGATCGGACAGGCGACAGGCCTGCCGATCAACCTGATACCTTTCGAGGGGCCACCTTCCGGCCCGTCCTTTGTCGGCTCTGCCCCTTGGTCCGTCGAAAGACCCTACATCCTCGACATCTCACAGGCTGCGGCCCTTGGCTGGCACGGCGGAGAATACCGGGATCATGTCACCGAGGCCTGCCGTTGGCTTCTGGACATAGCCCGAAAGCAAAAGTGGCAATGTCATTTCACGGCCTTCGCCCAATATGACTATGACGCTTTCGACTACAGCGCCGAAGATGCATGGTTGGCAACGAGATGAGCGTGCACGAAGGGTTGTAAGAGAGCGTTTGAAATTCGTCAGGCTGAGGCGAAAACGGTCTCTAAGCGATATCTCGCTCCGACGATCCGCACTCAAGCGATGATGTCGGGTATGACCCTGTCTTCGAGGTCTTTCAGCCGGTCCTTGATGGCCAGTTTCTTCTTTTTCATCCGCTGGATCTGAAGGGCATCGCAACCCGTGGCGATCATGGCGTCGATGGCGGCGTCGAAATCGACATGCTCCTGCTTCAAGCGCGCGAATTCGAGACGAACTCCGGCCCGTTCCTGTTCCGACATCAACCCTGATTCCCCGGCCAGATTCCCGGCGGCTTCCCGGCGGAGGCCGGCTACGCAACGCGCTACAGCTTTGATCCATAGCACATTCCGGCAACACCGGAAATGCTACTACCACGCATTCGACTTCGCCATATTCTGGTGGCACACTGTCATGCGGCCGTCACATGCGATGCCCCGCGGCGGATGTCCATGTACCGGCCCGACGAGGAAACGGAACAGGAGAAGAAATCATGGCTCTCGCTTCCCATCTTGAGGAATTGCAGAGAAAGCATGGCGACATAGAACGCGAGATTGACGAAGCCCTGAACCATCCTTCTACCGACGAACTCCAGATTACAGCCCTCAAGAGACGAAAGCTGGCGCTTAAAGACGAGATCGAAAAGCTGAAGACCCAGACAAGACACTAACCGTCCGGCACCCATCGGGGAAAGGGATCGAAGACACGGCCGATGGCGGATCGGGCCATCGGCGGGTGGTTTTGACGCGGCTTTTCAGGCCTTCCAGAACTGGTCAAGCCAGATGTTGAGGCGCGTGAATCCCATATCGTCGGTTGCGTAGATGCGTTTCGTCCCTGATACCTCGACCTTGACGAGCGCCGCGTCGAGCAGGACTTTCAGGTGCTGGGAAACGGCCGGACGGGAAATAGGCAGACCGGACGCGAGCGCGGTGACGGTCTTGGGACCACGCCTCAACTCTTCCAGTATATGACGCCGGGTGGCGTCGCTGATCGCGTGAAACGGGTCGGATGCGGCCATTTCTCTTTTGTAAGCTATTGCTTACGTAAAGGCAAGCGCACGGAAAATCACCGGCGCGCCGCCGCCTCCGCATAGATGCGCAGGAGCGCGATCAGCCGCTCCGCCTCCAGACCGGCGGCTTCCTCGTCACGATCGAGGATCGCACGGATGATCCCGACATGATGCGCCGCCGATTCTGATAGCGATGCGTCCGCGCGGTAGCGAAACCAGAAGCGCCGGCTGTGCGTCTGCAGCGGCGCCGCCGTGCGTGCGGCATAGATATTGTCAGCCGCGGCCGCCATCGCCTCGTCCAGCGCCTTGTCCGCCGCTAGATAGGCAACCACGTCGTCGCCCTCGACCGCTGCCTGCATGGCGAACGCCGCCGCCTGGAATTTCGAGGCCGTATCGCGGGTGATAAAGCGCGCGGCGGAGCGGGCGAGAACCGCCTCGACGCCACGCCTTGCATCGAGCACTTTCATCCACTCGCCGGCATGGATAGGCGCCACCGCGAGGCCGGCGCGGGGGCGAATCTCGAAAAGTCCCTCCCAGGCAAGCCGCTGTACAGCTTCCCTGACAGGCGTGCGACCGAGCCCGAGGCGCTCGATCAGCCCGCCTTCGGTGGTGACGCTTCCCGGCGCCAGTTCGAGCGTTACGATCATCCGCTCCAGCGCATGATAGGCTCTGGTCGAAGCCGGCTCGAAAGCGGTATTTTGCCCGGTCGCGTTCAAACGCGTCTCCTCTGATATATTTTTGATATATCATGACCGCAATTCACTTGACAATTAGCGGCGGATTTAAATATATCACAGATATATCAGAGGAGGTGAATCCATGTGGTCAGGTGTCATGCCCGCCGTCACGACGAAGTTCACGGACGGCGACGAGTTGGATCATGCGGAAATGGAGCGCTGCTTCGCGCTTTTGATGGAAGCCGGCTGCGACGGGCTGATCGCCTGCGGCTCGCTCGGTGAAGGCCCCCTGCTTTCCCATGACGAGAAGCTGGCGGTGTTCAAGACCATGAAGGGCGCGGCGGGCGGCAAGCCGGCGCTTCTCACCATCAACGAGGCGGCGACGCGCGACGCGGTTTCGCTGGCTAAACGCGCCGCCAAGGCCGGCGCCGACGGGCTGATGATCGTGCCGAGCCCGATCTATCACACCAATCCGCGTGAAACCGTCGACACGCTGAAGGCGGTCGCGGCGGCGGGCGGCCTGCCGGTGATGATCTATTCCAACCGTGTCGCCTACCGCGTCGACATCACCCTCGACATCATGGCGGAACTGGATGGCGACGAGCATTTCGTCGCCATCAAGGAGTCCTCCGACGAAATCCGCCGCTCGATCGATATCGTCAACCGCTTCGGCAACCGCTTCGACCTGTTCACCGGCGTCGACAATCTGGCCTTCGAGGCGCTCTCCGTCGGTGCCGTCGGTTGGGTGGCCGGTCTTGTCACCGCCTTCCCCGCCGAGACGGTCGCGGTCTACCGCCTGATCAAGGCCGGCCGCACGGCGGAAGCGCTTTCGATCTACCGCTGGTTCCGCCCGCTGCTCGACCTCGACGTCTCCACCAACCTGGTCCAGAATATCAAGCTCGCCGAGGTCCATGCCATAGGCTCGAACGAGCGCGTGCGCATGCCTCGCCAGCCGCTCGCCGGCGCCGAGCGGGTCCGCGTCGAGAAAATCATCACCGACGCGCTGGCGACAAGGCCTGCCTTGCCGAAGCTTTCGATCGACAAGGCCGCCTGACGACCGGGCACAAGGCGCGGAAGGTGCCGATGGACGGCGATAAGCCAGCGGATATCGCCGTCGTCGGCGCCGGCATCGTCGGCATCTGCGCCGCCGCCTGCCTTGCCGAGGCCGGCCACGCGGTGACGGTCATCGACCGCACCGGCATCTGCGAGGAGACAAGTTCCGGCAACGCCGCCGCCTTCGCCTTTTCCGACGTGCTGCCGCTCGCCCAAAAAGGCATGATCCGCAACCTGCCGCGCTGGCTGCTCGACCCGCTCGGGCCGCTTGCCATCCCGCCCTCCTATCTGCCGCGTCTCCTCCCCTGGCTCTATCGCTTCTGGCGCGCAGGCCATGGCGGCTATGAAGGCGCGCTGGCCGCACAAGCCTCCTTGATGCGGCTCGCCGAAGCCGAGTGGACGGCACTGATGGAACGCTCCGGCACGCGATCCATGCTGCGCGAGGACGGCTCGCTGGAGCTTTATGAATCCGAAGCCGAGTTCAACGCCTCACTGCCCGGATGGGCGGCGCGTGAGCGGCACCGCATCGGCTTCCGGCACGTTGCCGGCGTGGAATTGGCCGAACTCCAGCCCGGCCTCTCGCCCCGCTTCACCAAGGGCACGTTCGTCCCCGGCTGGAAGACCGTCTCCGACCCGAAAGATCTCGCAAAGGCAATCTGGAAATATGCCGAGGGCAAGGGCGCGACCTTTATCAAGGGCAAGGTCGTGGAAGCGACATCGAGCGGCGATGGGTCCTCGATCCGCCTCGAAGACGGCCGGGCGCTCAACCCCGCGATCCTGATCGTTGCCGCCGGCGCATGGTCGCATCTGTGGACGCGCCGTTTCGGCGATGCGATCCCGCTCGAAACCGAGCGAGGCTATAATACAACACTCCCCGTCGATGCCTTCGACGTGAGGCGGCAACTGATCTTTTCCGGCCATGGCTTCGTCGTCACCCCGCTCGAAACGGGCTTGAGGGTAGGCGGCGCGGTCGAACTCGCGGGGCTCGACCGGCCGCCCAATTTTGCCCGCTCGAAAGCCATGCTCGAAAAGGCCCGTCTTTTCCTTCCGGGGCTGGAGACGCAAGGCGGGCGCGAATGGATGGGGTTCCGTCCCTCGCTTCCCGATTCGCTCCCCGTCATCGGCCGCGCGCGTTCCGCCGCAAAGGTCTATTATGCGTTCGGGCACGGCCATCTCGGCCTCACCCAGGCCGCGGCGACGGGACGCTTGATCCGCGACCTCGTTTCGGGCGAGGCTCCAGCGATCGATCTTTCTCCTTTTCGCCCAACGCGTTTTTAGAGGCTTATCGTGGCGCGCCATTCCTTCTTCTGCATCGACGGTCATACCTGCGGCAATCCGGTCCGGCTGGTCGCCGGCGGCGGCCCACAGCTTCAGGGCGCCACCATGCTGGAGCGGCGCGCGCATTTCCTCGCCGAATATGACTGGATCCGCACCGGCCTCATGTTCGAGCCGCGCGGCCACGACATCATGTCGGGCTCGATCCTCTACCCGCCGACGCGCGAGGATTGCGATATCGCGATCCTATTCATCGAGACCTCCGGCTGCCTGCCTATGTGCGGCCACGGCACCATCGGCACGGTGACTTTTGCGATCGAGAACGGCCTGGTGAAGCCGAAGACACCGGGCGTGCTGCGGCTCGATACGCCCGCCGGGCTGGTCGTCGCCGAATACCGCCAGGAAGGCCAATATGTGGAGGAAGTGCGCATCACCAACGTGCCCGCCTTCCTTTATGCGGAAGGACTTGAGGTGGAGTGCCCCGCACTTGGGCGGCTCAAGGTCGACGTCGCCTATGGCGGCAATTTCTACGCCATCGTCGAGCCGCAGGAAAACTTTTCCGACATGGAAGATCATACGGCCGGCGATCTCGTCGCCTGGAGCCCGGTCCTGCGCCGCCGGCTGAACGAAGCCTACAGCTTCGCCCATCCGGAGCATCCCGAGATCAACCGTCTCTCCCACATCTTATGGACGGGAAAGCCGACAAATCCGGAGGCCGATGCCCGTAACGCAGTATTCTATGGCGACAAGGCCATCGACCGCTCGCCCTGCGGCACCGGCACGTCGGCGCGCATGGCTCAGCTTTACGCCAGGGGCGAGTTGAAGGCCGGCGACGGCTTCGTTCATGAATCGATCATCGGTTCCCTCTTCAAGGGCCGCGTCGAGGCCGAGACCGCGGTTGCCGACAGGCCTGCCATCGTTCCTTCGATCGGCGGCTGGGCGCGGCAGACGGGGCTGAACACCATCTTCATCGACGATCGCGATCCCTTCGCGCATGGCTTCGTGGTTCGCTGAGGCTGCAATGGCCTTCCCGGTTTGCGCTCGCGCCACCTTAAAGTTGCAGAAAACTCGACTCATGAAACTTTTTCTGCCAGATGTCGGAAGACAACTACCTTTCCGCTTTCCAGCGGCGGTATATTGTCAAGGGCGTCTATCGCAACGATGCCGCAATCAGGGAGGCAGCTTCCCCAGGGAAATGACCCGCCGCTCGCGGCCGTTTCGGGCCGCGGATGCTCGTCGTGCGGCGTGTCGGCTGGCCCCGGTTATGGTGCTTTATAGTTTGTAACAGGTATGTTACGAAAACTGATGTCTTGCCACGTTCCTGAAATGGAAAGACACGCTGCTTAAACAACGGGAGGACCGATATGCAGGGTAATAACAAATCTGGCCTGACACGCCGCGACTTGATCAAGACGGCGGGCCTTGCAAGTGTCGCGTTGCCGATGAGTGCTACGCTGGCGAAGGTGTCATGGGCCGCCGAAGCGCCGCCGACCATCCCCGTGGGGCAGATCGTTCCGTTCACCGGTTCGGCCGCCGAGTTCGGCAAATATTACCGCGATGCCGCCCAACTCGCCTTCGACCAGATCAATACCGCGGCCAAGGAAGCCTTCGGCGGACCGATCATCGGCAACCACATAACGGCTGATTCCAACACATTGCCGACGCCGGCCATCGCCGCCGCACGCAAGATGGTGGAAGCCGACAACGTGCCGGCCATCATAGCCGCGTGGTCGAGCGGCGTCACCGTCGCCATCGCGACTTCCGTCACCATACCGTCCGGCGTGCTTCAGGTCGGCAACGGAACGACCTCGCCGCTCGTGTCGGTACTGCCCGAAGACGCCAAGGCCGATCTTCTTTTCCGTACGAGCCCCTCGGACGCGTTGCAGGGTGTCGTCGCTGCCGATCTGGCGACCGGAAAGATCATCCCGGACTACAAGTTCGCGAAGGTCTCGACCGTCTACATCAACAACCCCTATGGTCAGGGCCTGTCCAATGCCTTCACGGCTGCGTTCGAAAAGCGCGGCGGCAAGGTTCTCGCTCAGATCGCACACCCCGAAGAGGTGCAGCCGACCTATAAGGCCCAGATTCAGGCGGCGCTCGAGGGCAAGCCTGACATGATCCTCGCCGTGACCTATCCGGCCCACACGGCTGCGATCGTCAAGGAAGCGCGTGACATCTTCAATTTCACCAACTTCCAGTTCACCGACGCGAACCGTTCCGACGATGTCCTTAAGGCAGTCGGCGCCGAGACGCTGAAAGGCAAGCTCGGCACCGTGCCGTCGGCCGACCCGACCTCGCCGACCTACAAGGAATTCTCCGAACTCTTCATGAAGACCTACAAGTACGATCATGTGCCGCCCTTCACGGAGACGACCTACGATGCGGCGCTGGTGATCGGCCTCGCCATGGCCAAGGCCGTTGCCGATGGCAAGAAGGCCGGCGACATCACCGGCAAGGTCCTGGCGGAGAATCTGCGTCCGGTCTGCAACCCGCCCGGCGACAAGATCCTCGGCGCGAACCAGGAGTCGATCACCAACGGCCTCAAGCTGATCGCCGCCAAGAAGGACACCGACTATGTCGGCACCGGTGGTTCTGTCGATTTCGACGACAATGGCGACGTCAAGACGCCTATCGCCATCTGGAAATGGACGGATACCGGCACCGAAGACGTCAAGATCGTTCCGGCCGCGGACATTCCCTCGGAATAATCCGGCGAACCGATCGGATAGAATGCGACGGGCGCCCGGTGGGCGCCCGTTTTCTATGACTGGACGGCGCCGCTTCCCGCCGCAAGGTCGAACAGCGCGTGAAACGGCTGTAGTCGATATCCCAACAGCACCGATCCGATGAAACGCGGCGGGCGCCCAATGGGCGCCCGCTTTAGCCGTTTATATCGTTTCGGGCAGGACAGGCGCAGGTCCCGCCGCCGCGCCGGACGCGGTCAGTCCTTCCCGGTCCGCTTCATGAAATCGGATACGCGCTTGCGCTCCCTGATGATGCCCTCGGGCCGGTAGAGCACGATCGCGGCGAGCAGGATCGCCACAAGCATCCAGCGGAAATAGGCGCTGCGCGAGGGGAGATCGGGCGATATGAGCGACAGGACGGGCGCCATCAGGTCGACCACCGACTGCGTGCCGGTCCACACCGCCCACACCACGAAGGGGCCGAGGATCGCGCCCTTGTTGTTGCCGCTGCCGCCGAGCATCAGCATCACCCACACGATGAAAGTGGCAAACAGCGGATTGAAATGGCTGTAGTCGATGCTGACCACGTAATGGGCATAGATCGCCCCGCCGACCCCCATGATGAACGAGCCCACCACGAAGGATTGGATACGAAAGAAGGTGACGGGCTTGCCGCTCATGGCCGCCGAGTTTTCCTCGTCGCGCACCGCTCGTTGGACGCGCCCCCATGGAGAACGCGATATCCGCTCCAGCGCCACATAGATGACCGCCAGGATGATCGCGACCAGCAGGAAATAGAAGAAGATGTAATCGCGGGGGCCGAGCGGCTGGAGGAAAGCTGCCACCGGCGCGGGAAGCCAGGAACAAGCCGGGTCGTCGAACAGGCATCCGAGCGGCTGCGGGATACCTCTGAGCGGCTGCGGGCCGTTGGCGAGCCAGCGCTCGTTCTGGAATATCAGCCGGATGATCTCGGCAATGCCGAGCGTGGCGATCGCGAGGAAATCGGTGCGCAGGCGCAGCACCGGAATGCTGACGAGATAGCCGACGATGGCGGAGACGATCCCGGCGGCGAGGACGCCGACGAGAAAGGGTTGGCCCAGTCCGAACGCCTGCTGCGAATAGGCTGCTAGCGCGCCGGTGGGCATGGTCGTCGTCACCAGCGCGCTGGTGAAGGCGCCGACCGCGAAGAACCCGGCGACGCCGAAATTGACGTGGCCCGAAAGCCCCCACTGGCTGTTCAGGCCGAGGCTGAGGATCGCGTAGATCATCGCCATGGTCGAGAAGGAGATCATATAGGTGAAATTGCCGGTGGCCATCATGGCGCCCAGCCCGAATGCGACGACTACGCCCGCTATGATGGCGAGCGGCAGCCGCACTGCCCTGCGCCCCGGTATGATCAGAAGGGCAAGCAGGATGAGCGGGATTACGATGAAGGAGGCTCTTGCGAGTTGTGCGTGGTCCATGGCCTTATTTCCCCGATTGGCCGAACAGGCCCTGCGGTTGGACGACCAGAACCAGGATCATCAGCGCGAACGCCACGGCGGGTCCGTAGGCGGGGTTCAGGAACGACGCGGATAGTTGCTGGGCAATTCCGATGATGATCGCACCGACCAGCGCCCCGATCGGACTGCCGACGCCGCCCATGATCGCCGCCGCGAAGATCGGCAGCAGGAGGAAGAAGCCCATTTCGGGGCGCAACTGCGAGGCGAGCCCGTACATGACGCCGCCGGCCGCGGCCAGCGCTCCGCCGATCACCCATGTCCAGGCGATCACGCGCTCCGTGTTGATGCCGCGTACCTGGGCCAGATCGGGATTGTTGGCGGTGGCGCGCATCGCCTTGCCCATCCGGCTGCGTTCCAAAAGCAGATAGACGAGGCCGACCAGGACGATGGCGAGTACGAAGACGAAAATCTGGTCGGCCTGCACGCGAATGCCGAGCGGCAGGTGCAGGGCCGGGTTAGGCCGGCCCGGATAGAAGAAATGGAAATCCGAGCCCCAGATGAGATAGATGACGCTGCGCAGGAAAAAGGTGCCGGCAAGGGAAGCCATGGCGAAAAGCACGAGAGAGGCGCCGCGCTTGCGCAGGGGATAGAAGAGAACCCGGTCGAGGATCAAGGCGACGACCGCCACGATCGGCAGCGCCAGGATGATGGCGGCGATCATTTCCCAGCCGAAGGAGAACGGCTTGAGCGCGGGACCCTGCGGCAGCATCTGCATGATGGCGAAGGCCGAATAGGCGCCGATCGTCAAAAACGCACCATGGGCGAAGTTCGGGAATTTGAGCACCCCGTAGACCAGCGTCAGGCCGATGGCGCCGAGAGCGATGATGCCGCCCAGCATGACGCCCCATATGGTCATCGACAGGAGATCGCCGGCGCTCGCGCCCTTCAGCAGACCGAGCACCCAGAACAGAACGAGGATGAGGACAAGCACACCGGCAAAGGTCGACCGGTTCTGCAAGGCCAGGCCGCGTCGCGCGGCGGGCTTCGGCGCCGACGGGTCGGAGGAAACATCCTCCTCCGATACCGCTGATTTTTCCATGCTCATATTCGCTCCAGTTGCCTCAGTCGGAAGTCTGCGCCGGTTCAGCCGCCAAGATAGAGCCGCCCCACTTCGGGGTCGTTCAGAAGATCCTGCCCGGTGCCCTCGAACCTGTTTTCGCCGCTGGCGAGCACATAGCCGCGATGCGCCATCTGCAGCGAGAGCTGTGCATTCTGCTCGACGATCAGGATTGCCGGGCCGCCATCCCTGTTGATGTGAGCGATCCGCTCGAAGATCATTTCCACCATTTTCGGCGACAGGCCCGCCGATGGCTCATCCATCATCACCAATGTCGGGTCGAGCATCAGCGCGCTGCCCATGGCAACCATCTGCCGCTCGCCGCCGGACATCTTGCCGGCGCGTTGCCGGCGCCGCTCCTTTAGCCGCGGAAAGAGTTCGTAGATGCGTTCCTTGCGCTCTTCCATGTTGCCGCCCTTCAGGAGGAAGGCCCCCATCTCGAGGTTCTCCTCGACGGTCAGGTCGGTAAACACATTGGCGACCTGCGGGACATAGCACATGCCGAGCCCGACGATCTGGTAAGGCGTGTGGCGGGAAATATCGGTGTCGCCGAAGTGGATCGAGCCCTGGCGTGGATGCAGCAGCCCGAAGATCGTCTTCATGAGCGTCGACTTGCCGGCGCCGTTGGGGCCGATGATCGAAACGATCTCGCTCTTGCCCACCTCGATCGAGACACCGCGCAGAATTTCGCTGTCACCGTAGCCGGCCGAAACCGAATCAACCTTCAGCAGCGGCATACTGTCCCCCAAGATAAGCCTCCAGAACACGTGAATCGCGCTGCACCTCTTCCGGCCGGCCTTCCATCAGCTGCCGGCCCTCACTCATCACGATCACCGGATCACAGAGGTTCATCACCAGGTTCATATCATGCTCGATCAGGAGGAAAGTGATGCCGCGCTCCCGGCGCAGCGTCTCGATGTTCTCGGAAAGGCGCTTCATCAGCGTACGATTGACGCCCGCGGCCGGCTCGTCGAGAAGGACGATCTTCGGCTCGGTCATCAGCGTGCGCGCCAGTTCGAGAAGCTTCTTCTGCCCGCCCGAGAGCTTGCCCGCATATTCCTCGGCCACATGGGTAAGTTCCACGAAGCGCAGAACCTCCTCCGCACGGGCGCGGATCTCCTCTTCCTGACGGCGGACTTCGCCGGGGCGGATCCAGCAGTTCCAGAAGCGCTCGCCCAACTGGCCCGGAGCCACCAGCATCAGGTTTTCGATCACCGACATGCTCTGGTGTTCACGCGGAATCTGGAATGTCCGGCACAGGCCCTTTGCGAAAATCTCGTTGGGGGCAAGGCCCGTAATATCGTCGCCACCGAGGAAAACATGGCCGGCGTCGGGCTGAATGAAGCCGGTGATGACGTTGAACATCGTCGTCTTGCCGGCGCCGTTCGGACCGATCAGGCCGGTAATGGTGCCTTCCCGCACGCTGAAGCTGCAATGGTCGATGGCGCGCAGGCCGCCGAAATCCTTAAGGAGCCCCTCAACTCTGAGCAAAGCGGGCTTATCGCCTGTCGCCGAGGCTTCCATCGTTTCTCCCATTGCTTAGATCGGTCAACCGCCAGCGACCATTGTTACATGGATAAAACATTATGTATCCCCTATAGTCAATTCTGCGTCAGGAGCGATCCTGCGCACGTCACACGCCGATATTTTTGCGCCACTTCTTCATGGCTTCCCGGCTATACCAGACCGCGCCGCTTCCTTGCCGCCTGCCGTCTATGTTGCACTGCAACCTTCCACGCAGTACTCATTTGCCTGCCGCAAGACGTCAGTCCAGCGCGTAACCGGAGGTGCCTCTTGCCGATCGCCAGAATTCTCGTCGCCAACCGCTCCGAAATCGCCATCCGCGTCTTCCGCGCCGCCAATGAACTCGGCCTGAAGACCGTTGCCATCTGGGCGGAAGAGGACAAATATTCGCTGCATCGCTTCAAGGCCGACGAGAGCTACCAGGTCGGGCGCGGCCCGCATCTTGCGGCCGATCTCGGGCCGATCGAAAGCTACCTGACGATTCCCGAGATCATCCGCGTGGCCAAACTGTCGGGCGCGGATGCGGTCCATCCCGGCTACGGGCTCCTCTCGGAAAGTCCCGAATTCGCCGAGGCCTGTGCCGAAAGCGGCCTCGTCTTCATCGGCCCGAAGCCGGAAACCATGCGCCGGCTCGGCAACAAGGTCGCCGCCCGCAACCTGGCGATGGAGGTCGGCGTGCCGGTGATCCCGGCCACCGAGCCCCTGCCGGATGATTCGAATGAGATCGTGCGGATGGCCGAGGCGATCGGCTATCCGCTGATGCTGAAGGCCTCCTGGGGCGGCGGCGGGCGCGGCATGCGCATCATCCGCTCCGAAGCCGACCTTTCCCGCGAGGTCATGGAAGGAAAGCGCGAGGCGAAGGCCGCTTTCGGCAAGGACGAGGTCTATCTGGAAAAGCTCGTCGAGCGGGCCCGCCACGTCGAGGTCCAGATTCTCGGCGATACACATGGCAACATCGTCCATCTCTTCGAGCGCGACTGCTCCATCCAGCGCCGCAATCAGAAGGTCGTCGAGCGCGCCCCGGCGCCTTACCTGAACGACGCCGAGCGGCAGGAGCTTTCGGCCCACGCGCTGAAGATCGCAAGCTCGACCGGTTATGTCGGCGCCGGCACGGTGGAATTCCTGATGGATGCCGATACCGGGAAGTTCTATTTCATAGAGGTCAATCCGCGCATCCAGGTCGAGCATACGGTGACCGAGGAGGTCACCGGCATCGACATTGTCAAGGCGCAGATCCGGATCCTCGACGGTTTTGCCATCGGCACGCCCGAATCCGGCGTGCCGCCGCAAGGCGAGATCAGGCTGAACGGCAATGCACTCCAGTGCCGGATCACGACGGAAGACCCCGAGCAGAATTTCATTCCCGATTACGGGCGCATCACCGCCTATCGCGGCGCTACCGGCTTCGGCATTCGGCTCGACGGGGGCACCGCCTATTCGGGCGCCGTCATCACGCGCTACTATGACCCGCTTCTGGAAAAGGTGACCGCCTGGGCGCCGACGGCGCGCGAGGCGATCGCCCGCATGCACCGTGCCTTGCGCGAGTTCCGCATCCGCGGCGTCGCCACCAATCTGACCTTCCTCGAAGCGATCATCACCCACCCTAAATTCCGCGCCAACGACTACACGACGCGCTTCATCGACGAGACGCCGGAACTGTTCACGCATGTGAAGCGGCAGGACCGCGCCACCAAGCTCCTGAACTACCTCGCCGACGTGACGGTGAACGGCCATCCCGAGGCTCGCGGCCGCCCCAAGCCCAAGGCGGACGCCGCCCCGCCCGTCATCCCCTGGTTCACCGGGCCCGTTCCGGACGGCACCAGGCAGAAACTCGATGCGCTCGGACCGGAGAAATTCGCCGCCTGGCTGAGGGCACAAAAAGAGGTGCTGGTCACCGACACCACCATGCGCGACGGCCATCAGTCGCTTCTGGCGACCAGGGTGCGAACCTACGACATCGCCCACATCGCCGGCACCTATGCACGCGCCCTACCCGAGCTTCTGTCGCTCGAATGCTGGGGCGGTGCGACCTTCGACGTCGCCATGCGCTTCCTGACCGAAGACCCGTGGGAGCGGCTGGCGCTGATCCGCGAGAAGGCACCCAATATCCTGCTGCAAATGCTGCTGAGGGGCGCCAACGGCGTCGGCTACACCAACTACCCCGACAATATCGTGAAGCATTTCGTTCATCAGGCGGCCGCCGGCGGCATCGACCTCTTCCGCGTCTTCGACTGCCTGAACTGGGTCGAAAACATGCGCGTTGCCATGGATGCCGTCGGCGCCGAGGGCAAGCTGATCGAGGCGGCGATGTGCTACACCGGCGACATCCTCGATCCGGCGCGCGCCAAATACGACCTCAAATACTATGTCGGGCTGACCAAGGAACTGGAAGCCGCCGGCGCCCACATCATCGCGGTGAAGGATATGGCGGGACTGTTGAAGCCAGCCGCCGCCCGCGTTCTTTTCAAGGCGCTGCGCGAGGAAACCGACCTTCCCATCCATTTTCACACGCACGACACGTCCGGCATCGCCGGCGCCACCGTGCTCGCGGCGGTGGAGGCCGGCGTCGACGCGGTGGACGCGGCGATGGACGCGCTTTCGGGCAATACCTCCCAGCCCTGCCTCGGGTCGATCGTCGAGGCACTCAAAGGGAGCGAGCGCGCGCCCGGCCTCGACATGGACTGGGTGCGTCGTATCTCCTTCTACTGGGAGGCGGTGCGCAACCAGTACGCCGCCTTCGAGAACGACCTGAAGGGTCCGGCCTCGGAGGTCTATCTGCACGAGATGCCGGGCGGCCAGTTCACCAATCTGAAGGAACAGGCGCGCGGGCTCGGACTGGAGACCCGCTGGCACGAGGTGGCGCAGAGCTATCAGGACGTGAACCGCATGTTCGGCGACATCGTCAAGGTGACGCCCTCCTCCAAGGTCGTCGGCGACATGGCGCTGATGATGGTGAGCCAGGATTTGACGGTCGCCGATGTCGAGGACCCGGATCGCGACATCGCCTTCCCGGATTCGGTCGTCGCCATGCTGCGCGGCGATCTCGGCCAGCCGCCCTCTCTTCCGGGGGAAGAAGGCGGATGGCCGAAGGCGCTACAGAAGAAGGTCCTGAAGGGCGCGGAGCCGAACACCGCCCGCCCGGGCTCGCTTCTTGCCGAGGCGGACCTTGCCGCAAAGCGCGCCGAAGCGGAGGAGAAGGCCGGCCGCGAACTCAGCGAGCCCGAATTCGCCTCCTGGCTGATGTATCCGAAAGTATTCTCCGATTTCGCTGCCGCGATAGCGGAATACGGCCCCGTTTCCGTGCTGCCGACGCCGGTCTACTTCTACGGCATGGCGCCGGAGGACGAGATTTTCGTCGATATCGAGAAGGGCAAGACACTGGTGATCCGCTGCCTGGCGCTCGGCGATGTCGACGACAAAGGCATGGGCACCGTCTTCTTCGAGCTGAACGGCCAGCCGCGCCGGGTCAAGGTGCCGGACCGCATCCACGGTACATCGGGTTCGCGCGAGCGGCGCAAGGCCGAACCCGGCAGCGAGGCACATGTCGGCGCGCCGATGCCGGGCGTGGTCTCCGCGCTTGCCGTCGCCGCCGGCCAGAAGGTCGCGGCCGGCGACGTGCTCTTGTCGATCGAGGCCATGAAGATGGAAACCGCGCTGCACGCCGAACGCGACGGGACTATCGCGGAGGTATTGGTCAAGGCGGGCGACCAGATCGACGCGAAGGATCTTCTTATCGTCTTTGGATGACGCTCTGATCGCGAGAACCATCTTGGCCCAACATGGAACCGCCCCTTGGTCTTGATCCTCGATTAAACCGATTTAGTTTGACCGGGAAGCAACTCGGAAGATTTGATGGACGTCTCCAACCCGATGGCCCCGGCCCGGCGCGGCCGCTGGTCGGTCGCCGCGGTTTTTCTGGTCAACGGCTTCCTTGTTGGAAGCTGGGCGCCCCAGATACCGGGTTTCCTCGCGCGCCTTCAAATCACCGAGTTCACGCTTGGCCTTCTGATCCTGCTGTTCGGGCTCGGCGCGCTTACCGCCATGCCGTGGTGCGGAACGCTGATCGGCCGCTTCGGCTCGCGCCGCGTCATCGAGATGTTCGGGGCGGTCGCCGTCTTCGGCCTGCTTTTGATCGTGCTCGCGCCGGACGTGCCGCTCGCCGCGCCGGCACTGTTCCTCTTCGGCGCCACCGTCGGCGGCATGGACGTCGCCATGAACGCCAACGCCGTCGAAGTCGAGCGGCGGCTGCGGCGGGCGGTCATGTCTTCCTCGCACGGCTTCTGGAGCCTCGGCGGCTTCGCCGGCGGCGGGCTTGGCGGCATCATCATCAAGGATGGCGGTGCGCTGCTCCATGCCGTCATCGTCACGGTCCTCGCGCTCATCGTGTTCTTCATGGCCACGCGCGGCCTCGTCACCGAAACGAGACCGACCATCCGCCAGAGATTTCGTTTTTCCCCGCCCAAAAGCCCCACCGTGTACCTTATCGGCGTCATGGCGCTGTTTTCCATGATCCCCGAGGGCGCGGTACTGGATTGGGCGGCACTTTACCTGAAGCAGGAACTCGGCGCCGGCATCGCCACCGCCGGCTTTGCCTTCGCCGCCTTCTCCGGCACGATGGCGCTGATGCGTTTTGCCGGCGACGCCGTGCGCAACCGCTTCGGCGCGGTGGCGACCTTGCGCGCCTCTGCGCTGATCGCGGCGGCCGGCATGCTTGTCAGCGGCTTCGCGCCGAATGCCTGGGTGGCCGTCTCCGCCTTCGCGTTTGCCGGCTTCGGCATCGCCAACATGGTGCCGATCGCCTTTTCCGCCGCCGGCAACCAGCCCGGCCTGTCGCCCGGCGTAGGCTTGAGTACGGTGACGGTGATGGGCTATTCCGGCATCCTGCTCGCACCGTCGATCATTGGCTTGATCGGGCAGCATGTCGGTTTCTCGCCGGCCTTCATCGGCGTCTCGGTGCTTCTGGTCGTCGTCTTCCTGATGGCCGGACTCGCCCGCGCCGCCGACTTGGCGCCCGGAACCTCCGCGTAGCTTCGGGCGACGCCATCGAGATACGAGAACTATTCCGGAAAAGAGAAGGCTCGCCGCCTGAACGAGCGACGAGCCTTCCAAATCCGGTCTTCACCGCCTTCCGGCGGCGAGGCCGCGTCATATCCTGCCGAGCAGGACCAGGATGATGAGGATCACCAGAATGATGCCGACGATACCCGACGGTCCGTAGCCCCAGCTTCGGGAATAAGGCCAGCTCGGCACCGCGCCAAGCAGGATGAGAACAAGGATGATGATCAGTATGGTGCCGAGTGTCATCGGGAATCCCCTTTTGAAAACAAACTCACGGCACAATAATGCGTGACAGCCCGCCGCAGTTCCCTCGTCGGTGGCGGGTCGGCCGCGGTGGGCTTGAATTAACGGCAGATAAGAGAGCGCCGACGTTCGGCAAAAACCTATTCCGCCGCCTTCGGGAAGGCCGTTACATGCTCGTCGCCGGTGACCGGGACGGCGCCGGGCGTGGCCTCATCCGTCCTGCCGCGCCGGAAGAGCCTCGCAAACAGGCCGCGACGCCCCTTCTCACGCGGTTTGCCGCGGGTAAAGATCATCAGCGCCGAGGGCGTGACGACCAGGGTCAACACCGTCGAAAAGGCGAGACCGAAGACGATTGCCGAAGACAATGATATCCACCATTGCGTCGAGGGCGCGCCGAAGGTCGTCTCGTGGTTCAGAAGCTCCAGATTGACGCCGAAGGCGATCGGCAGAACGCCAAGGATGGCGGTGATCGCCGTCAGCACCACCGGCCGCGCGCGTTCGCGGCAGGTCTGCAGCACCGCATCGAGCTTCTCCCAGCCCTCGAGCCGCAGCCGGTCATAGGTGTCGATCAGCACGATGTTGTTGTTCACCACCACGCCGGCAAGCGCGATGACGCCGATACCCGTCATCACCACGCCGAAGGGCTGGCCCATGATGATCAGGCCGAGGAACACGCCGATCGTCGACATCACCACCGCCGACAACACCAGCCACACGCTGGTGAAATTGTTGAACTGGGCGAGCAGCACGATGAAGATCAGGAACATGGCGGCGCCGAAGGCCTTGCTCAGGAAGGCGCTTGCCTTGTCGCGCTCCTCGTCGGAGCCGGCAAGCTTCCAATGGGTGTTGCCGAGGTCCATCTTCGACAGGTTCTGCGTCACCTTCTGCTGGACGTCGGCGACCTGAACGCCCTCGCGCACATTGGCCTGCACGATCACCGTCCGCTGCCCGTCGATGCGGTTCAGTATGCCGATCCTGCGGACCGGTTCACGCGTGACGAAGTTCGAGATCGGCACCGATCCTTCCGCCGTCTGGATACGCAGTTCGTCAAGCGCGGCGAGCGTGCGCCGGTTCTCCGGCAGCCTCAATCTGATATCGACTGAATCGTCGGCATCCGCCGGCCGGTACTCGGAAAGCTTCAGCCCGTCGGTGACGAGTTGCACCGCGCTGCCAACCGTTGCCGGGCTGACGCCGTATTGCGCGGCCTTGCCGCGGTCGACATTGATCTCCCAGTCTATGCCGGGCGGCGACAGGCCATTGTCGACATCGACCACGTCGGGGATGGTCGCCAGCATGGCGGCAACCTTCTTCGCCTGGTCGTCGAGCCCGGCTGGGTCCTGCGCGGAGAGCCTGACCTGGATCGCCTTGCCGGTCGGCGGGCCGGCCTGCGGCACCTGCACCTCGACCTCGGCGCCCGGAATGCCCTTCATGGCGATGCGCAGATCGGCGAGGATGTCGTTTGCCGGCTTGCGCTCGCGCCAGTCGATGAACTCGTACTGAATGACGCCGATCACGTCCTCGGCCACGTCGCTGGCGCTGCCGGTCGCCTTGCCGACGCGTGTATAGACCGTCTTAATGCCCGGCCATCCGAGAATGCGCTTTTCCGCCTTGGTAACGATCGCGTCCTTTTCGGCGAGCGAAAGGTTGCCGCGCGCATGCACGTAGAGCAGTCCGTAGTCGGGCTCGACATTGGGAAAGAACTCGACGCCCTTGCCTTCGTTGAAATAGACGACCGGCACGGCGACCAGAAGCGCGACGCCGAGCGCCAGCACCGTTTTCGGATGCTTCACCGCGCGTTTGACCAGTCCCATGTACCAGCCATCGCCCTGATGCCCGCTTTCGGGATGCGGCTTGCCAAACATCGCGCCCAGCGTCGGCGTGAATACGAGCGCGTAGAGCATCGAGGCCGACAGCGTCACGATCAGCGTGATCGGCAGGTATTTCATGAACTCGCCGACGATGCCCGGCCAGAAGAGAAGCGGCGAGAAGGCCGCGATGCGCGTCATCGTCGCCGCGATCACCGGGCCGGCCATGCGCCTGGCGGCAAGCGCGTAGGCGTCCTCTTTGCCCATACCCTCCGCCATCCGCCGCTCGGCGAACTCGGTCACGATGATGGCGTCGTCCACCAGCATGCCGACGGCAAGGATCAGGCTGAACAGCACGACGATGTTGACGGTCATTCCAAACAGCGAGAGCAGCAATATGCCGAGCAGGAAGGAAGACGGGATCGCCATGCCGATCAGGAGCGACGCGCGGCCCGACAGCGCGTACAAGATGACGATGAAGACCAGCACCACCGCCGTCAGCACGCTGTTTTGCAGGTCGCCGAGCAGTTGCCGGATGGTGGTGGACTTGTCCTGGCTGAACGAGACCACCGCGCCCTTGGGCAACGACTTGCCGAACTCGTTCGCCACGGTTTTCACCGCGTCGATCGTCTCGATCAAATTGGCGCCGGTGCGCTTGGAGACCTCGACGGCGATGGCGGGCTTGCCGTTCAGCCGGGTGATGGTCTCGGCATCCTTGTAGGTCGAGCGGATCGTGGCGAGGTTGCGCGCTTTCACGATCGCGTTAGGCCCGGCCACCACCGGCAGGTTCGCCACGTCTTCGGCCGTCTCGATCAGCGAAGGGACCTTGACCGCGTAGCTGCCCTCGTCGCCGGAGAGCGCACCCGCCGCGACGAGGCTGTTGCTCGAACGCACCGCGGTGATCAACTGGTCGAGCCGGATATCGTAGGAGGCAAGCTTGACCGGATCGACGATGACCTCGACGAGGTCGTCACGCGCGCCTTGCAAATTGGCGTCGAGCACACCCGGCACGTTTTCCTTGATACGGTCGCGCAGTTCGCGCGCCGCCGCCGTCATCACGCGTTCGGGGATGTCGCCGGAAAGCGTCACCACCAGCACCGGGAATTCCGACAGGTTCACCTCGGAGATGATCGGTTCGTCGGCATCCTGCGGTATGTCTTTCTTGGCGTTCTGCACCTTGGCGCGCACGTCTTCGAGCGAGATGGCGATGTCGGTCCCCGGCTGGAACTCGGCGAGCACATAGCCGCCGCCCTGATAGGCAGACGCGCGCAGTTCCTTGAGGTTCTTCAAATTCTTCATCTGCGTTTCGAGCGGACGCAGGATCAGCCGTTCGGCGTCTTCCGGCGAAATCCCCTGATAGGGAACGTTCACATAGATGATCGGAATCTGGACGTCGGGCTCCGCCTCCTTCGGGATCGACTGATAGGCGAGCGCGCCGGCGACGATGAAGAAGAACAGGATGGAAAGCGTCAGCCGCGCATTCCGTATGGCAAGGCCTACGATATCCATGCGCTATTCGGTCCCGGTGGCTTCGGCTGTGAGCTTCTTGATGGTCGCTTCATCCGCTTCGACGGCATGGACCTTCTCGCCGTCCTTCACCAGATCCTGGCCGGCGACGATGACGCGCGCATCCTTCGGGATGCCGCCCAGCGCCAGCGCATGCGGCATGTCGTCGACGATGTCGATCGGGTAGAACGCCACGCTGTCGTCCGGGCCGACCGCGCGGATGCCAAGATCACCCTTGGCGCTCAGCGTCACGACCGAGCGCGGCAGGATAGCCGCACTGACCGGCTCGGCGCGCAGCGTCACCTCGGCCGTCATTCCGGCTGGAATCTTGAAATCGGGATTGGAAATGGCAACCTCGACGCGGAAAGTGCGTGTCGTGGCGGCGGCCTCGCGGCTGATATAGCGGATCGTGCCCTTCACCGTACGACCGTCGATCAGCCGGATATCAGCTTCGTCTCCAAGCCTCACATGACCAAGGTCGCGTTCGCTCACCTCACCGGCCGCGATGACGGGATCGAGCGCGAGGATCGTCGCCACCTCGGCCCCGACCTGCACCGAACTGCCCTTCTGGACGGGCACCTTGTCGACGAGCCCGTCGAAAGGAGCGCGCACTTCGGTCTTGTCTTCCTCCGCCTTCGCCGCTTCGAGCTGCGAGCGCGCGGTGGAGAGTGCCGAGCGCGCGCTGTCTACCGCCAGCTTGGCCATATTGCCCGTCTTGGCCAGCTTTTCGGCCGCCGTCATCTCCGCTTCCCGCTGCGACACGACCTGCTTGGCCATGTCGACGGCGGCGATCTTGTCGGTATTGTCGAGCGAGAGGATCAGGTCGCCTTCCTTGACCCGCTGCCCTTCCTTGACCGGAAGCTTGGTGATGACGCCGGTCGCGCGGGTGCCGAGCACCGCGCGCTTGTCCGCCTCGGTATGGCCTGCGATGCGGATGGCGCGCGCATGCATCTCTCGCGGCGCGTCAATGACGCCGACCGTGCGAACAGAAGCCGGTGCTTCCGCCGTCGTCTCAGTCGTCTTCGCAGTCTCTTCCTGCTTGGCGCTGCCGACCGAGGCCATCTCTCCGGTCAGCACCCACGCCGCCGCGATCGCGAACACAATAAAAGCCGCCAGCTTGTGGAAGGGTATTTTTGGCATGAATGGTTTCCGTGTGCCGATCCGTCCCGATCGTCCCGCGTCAAACGAGAGGCGGCGGATATGGGTGGCCCTGGCAGGGCGTTCAATGCTCTCGGCGCTCAAATCGCCGGGGCGAGCCTCATACTCCAAAGCCTGGTTTCAAAAAAGCCGCCGGCATGACGCTCCTGCCATGCTACCGCCAGCTTGCTTCGCATTCTCTCGGCGGATTACCGCTCCTTTGGGGCATTTCCCAACCGCCTCAGCAACGACATTGGCCGCGGCTTCCCCGGATAAATTGCCCCCCGAACGCGACGCCGCGCGACGCAATACCCACTATCTGTGCCCATTGTCTGTCGTCGGCCGGTACGGCTACCTTACGGCATCCGACCTTAGGACAGATTGACATTTTTTGTCATTTTGTCAATCTGCTAAAAAGCGGGATTGAAAATTGAACGAAATTCTGGAGCTCGTTGCCGATCGCAAGCGCGCACGGATCATGGAAGCGGCGCTGAAGCTGGCGCTTGCCTACGGCTATTCGCGCACGACGATGGACGATATCGCGCGGGCCGCCGAAATGTCCCGCCCGGCGCTTTATCTGCTTTTCAGGAACAAGACGGAAATCTACCGCGAGATCGCCTCGCTCGCCATGCAAGGCTGCGTCGAGACGACGCGAAGGGCGCTGATGGCGGGCGGAAGCTTTTGCGAGAAGCTCGACCGGGCGATCAACGAGGCGATGTTCGAGTGTCTGCGCCCCTTCACCGAATCGCCCCACGGCATCGAACTCCTCGACCTGAAGAACAGCCTGGCGGCCGATCTGGTCGAGAATTTTCGCTGCAAGACCTGTGCCCTCTTCGCCGAAGCCGTTCGCGAGGAAGCGGAAGCGAATGGCGTCGATCTCGCCGCGCAAGACCTCTCGGCGGAGAAGATCGCCGCCATGCTGATGGACACGCTCGAGGGCTTGCGGCTGCGGCTGCCCGATGTCGATGCCCGCCAGGAAGCGGCCACCGCGCTGGTCAAAATCGTATCGCGCGCGCTGAGGGCGTGATTTCGATTTGGAGCGGGCGGCTGGCATGAAGTTCGACCCCCACTCCGTCCCGCTTCGCGGGCCACCTCTCCCCCGATCGACGGGGTAGAGGAAGCGCCGGCCGCAAGACCAAGCATCCCTTCCTCTCCCCTTTTGAGGGGTTGGATCGGCGAAGCCGAGACGGAGTGGGGGTATTTCGTGATACGAGTTCGTACTGCCCGCAACCAGGCAAAAAGCCCCTACGCCGCGGTCCAGCCGCCGTCGACGGAGATCGTCGTGCCGGTCACCTGCGCTGCGGCATCCGAGCACAGATAAAGCACCGCGCCGGCGATCTGCTCCACCGTGGCGAACTGCTTAGACGGCTGCTTTTCGAGGATGATGTCGCGCACGACCGCGTCGCGGTCCATGCCCGGATGCTCCTTCATCCGGTCTTCGATCTGGATTTCCACCAGCGGCGTATGGACGAAGCCGGGGCAGACCGCGTTCGAGGTTACGCCGCTCCCGGCCGTCTCCAGCGCTACCGTTTTGGTCAGCCCGACAATGCCGTGCTTGGCCGCAACATAGGCGCTCTTGTTGGGTGAGGCGCGCAAACCATGCGCCGAGGCGATGTTGACGATCCGCCCCCAGCCCGCCTTTTTCATCAGCGGCACCGCGACCGCCGTGGTGTGGAAGGCCGAGGAAAGGTTGATCGCGATGATCGCGTCCCATTTCTCGGTCGGAAAACTCTCCACCGGCGAGACATGCTGGATGCCGGCATTGTTGACGAGGATATCGACCGAGCCGAACCGCTTCGCCGCCTGTGCGACCAGATCGCGGCATTCGGCGGGCTTCGCCATGTCGGCCTTGACGTAGGCGCATTCCACCGAATGTTTCTTCGCCAGATCGGCGGCAAGCTTGTGGTCGGCCTCGTTGTCGGTGAAGGAATTGAGCACCACATTACAGCCGCTGCCGGCCAGCGCCTCGGCGGTCGCCAGACCGATACCGGAATTGGAACCGGTGACGATGGCGGTCTTTCTGGAACTCATGGCGCGATCCTTCCGTGGCACGAAATCTTGCATTGCAGCAGGGTTGGAATAGGCCCGCCGTCACGGCGGCGTCAACATCGCATCGATACGGGTGCGACGCCACGAGAGTTGACACGCGGCCCGCCCTGCGTCACGTCAAAGCCGGCTGCAGCATTGTGAAAATATCTCGACAGATGCCGGAAATCTGGAACTTGAAATGACAGCCTATCTCGCTTCTCCCCTTGCGCGCAGGGCGTCCGTCGCCGTCGATGTCGGCGGCGTCAAGGTTGGCGGCGACGCGCCGGTCGTCGTCCAGTCGATGACCAATACCGATACGGCGGACGTCGATTCCACCGTCGCTCAGGTAGCGGCGCTGCATCGCGCCGGCTCGGAACTCGTCCGCATCACGGTCGACCGGCCGGAAAGCGCCGCCGCCGTGCCGCGCATCCGCGATCGGCTGGTCAGGCTCGGCGTCGACGTGCCGCTGATCGGCGATTTCCACTATATCGGCCATAAGCTTCTCGCCGACTATCCGGCCTGTGCAGAGGCACTGGCGAAGTATCGCATCAATCCGGGCAATGTCGGCTTCCGCGAAAAGCGCGACCGCCAGTTCGGCGCCATCGTCGAGACCGCGATCCGCCACGAGAAGCCGGTGAGAATCGGCGTCAACTGGGGCTCGCTCGACCAGGAACTCCTGACCCGCCTGATGGACGAGAACCAGAAGAAGGGTTCGCCGCTGACGGCGCAGGAAGTGACGCGCGAGGCGATCGTACAGTCCGCCCTGCTCTCGGCCGAGCTTGCCGAGGAGATCGGCCTTGGTCGCGACAGGATCATCCTCTCGGCCAAAGTCAGCCAGGTTCAGGACCTGATCGCCGTCTATGCGGAACTGGCAAAGCGTTCCGACCATGCGCTGCATCTGGGCCTCACCGAAGCCGGCATGGGCTCGAAGGGCATCGTCGCCTCTTCCGCCGCTCTTGCTATCCTCCTGCAGCAGGGGATAGGCGACACGATCCGCATCTCGCTCACGCCCGAACCCGGCGGCGACCGCACGCGTGAGGTGCAGGTGGCACAGGAACTTCTCCAGACCATGGGCTTCCGCCAGTTCGTACCGGTCGTCGCGGCCTGCCCGGGTTGCGGCCGCACCACCTCGACCGTCTTCCAGGAACTGGCAAAGAAGATCGAGGACGATCTGCGGGTAAACATGCCGCTCTGGCGCGAGCGCTATCCGGGCGTCGAGGAGCTGAAGGTCGCCGTCATGGGCTGCATCGTCAACGGTCCCGGCGAATCCAAGCATGCCGATATCGGTATCTCGCTCCCGGGCACCGGCGAGACACCTTCCGCGCCGGTCTTCATCGATGGGCGCAAGGCCGCGACCCTGCGCGGGCCGGGCATCGCCGAGGAATTCCAGAAAATGGTGGCCGACTATGTCGAACAACGGTTCGGGCATGGCCGCACCGAGGCGGCGGAGTAGGCTCCGACACACCGTCGCGATTGCCGCCGGCGCCCTCGCCTTGGTGGCGTCGCTGGGCGCCGCGCGGGCCGAATCCGGAACGCCGGAGAAGCCGGCTGGCAACGGCATCGACCGCGTCTGCGCATTGATCGCCACCCAGGCGGATGTGCATCGCCTGCCGCGCGATTTCCTGGCGCGGCTGATCTGGAAGGAAAGCCGCTTCGACGCCGATGCCGTCAGCCCCGCCGGCGCGGAGGGCATCGCACAGTTCATGCCCAGCACCGCGAAGCTGCGCGGCCTGGAGGATTCCTTCGACATCGGGCAGGCGATCCCCGCCTCCGCCGCCTATCTCTCCGATTTGAGACGCTCCTTCGGCAATCTCGGCCTCGCCGCGGCCGCCTACAATGCCGGCGAAAGCCGCGTTTCACGCTGGCTTGCCTCGGGCGGCTTCCTGCCGATCGAGACGGAGGATTACGTCCTCGATATCCTGGGCGAGCCGGCCGACAATTTCACGGATCGCTCCCACCGGGCGACGAGCCGGCTGCTGGAGCCGGGGAAAGGCTTCGACCGCGCCTGCCGCGACCTGCCCGTCGTCCTGCGTACCACTGTGCCGATGTCTTCGGTCATCGTGAAGCCATGGGGTATCCAGGTCGCCGGCAATTTCCGCCGCTCCTTCGCCATCCGGCACTGGCAGCGCGTGCGCAACCGCTTCCCGAAGCTTCTGGCCGGCTACGATCCCGTCGTCAGCCGGGTCCGCTCGGCCATCGGAAGACGCGGCATCTATGCCGTTCGCATCGGCGCGGGCGACCGCAAGACGGCAAACGAAATCTGCACGAAATTGCGCGGTGTCGGCGGCGCCTGCGTGGTTTTGAGAAACCGGTAGGACGCTGCTCAGCTTTGCCGTTCCGCGACGAATCGCGCGGCGGCGCGCAGCGTGTCCGCCGCCTCGCCATAAGGCTCGAGCAGATCGTTCGCCTGCGCCACCAACCCGGCAAGCTGCCGGCGCGTCCAGTCGACGCCGTGGAGCGCGGCAAGCGTCGCCTTGCCCCGGCCGGCATCCTTGCCGGTGGCCTTGCCCATCGTCTCCGCATCCGACGTCAGGTCGAGCAGATCGTCGGCAAGCTGGAAGGCCAGCCCGATCGCCGAGCCGAAGCTTGAAAGCCGTTCGCGGTCATCGGCCGAAGCTCCGGCAATGATCACGCCCGATTCCGCCGCAAAACGGATCAGCGCGCCGGTCTTCATCGCCTGCAGCGTCACGATGCCAGCTTCGTCCGGTGCATGGTGTTCGGCTTCGAGATCGAGCGCCTGCCCGCCCGCCATCCCGCCGGCTCCGGCTGCGGCGGCAAGGGCGGCAACCAGCGCCACCTTGCGTTCAGGGGCAAGAGCCGTCTCCTCATCCGCGAGGATTGCGAAGGCCTCGGTCAACAGGCTGTCGCCGGCGAGGATGGCGGTCGCCTGGTCGAACGCCTTGTGGACGGTCGGCAGGCCACGCCTCAGATCGTCGTTATCCATGGCCGGCAGATCGTCATGGATGAGCGAATAGCAATGGATGCATTCGAGCGCTGCGGCGACACGCAACGCCGCCTCTCCGTCCGCCGAGAACAACGCCGCGCTTTCGATGACCAGGAAGGGCCGCAGTCTCTTGCCGCCGCTCAGCGCGCCATGCCGGATCGCCTGCATGAGACGCGGCGGCCGCACGATCTCACCGGCGAGCTGGCGTCCGTCCAGAAGCCGCCGCATGAGCGCCTCGACCTCGGCGGCGCGCGCCGCCAGCACCATTTCGAAGGGAACATCGGAATTCGTCTTCATGGCGGCGAGCGATGGCGGCAATTGGCGCCGGGGTCAAGAGAGAGCCGCCCGGCCAGCCGTTGCGCGTCCTGCGATTGCCCTTTATGTCGGATGGACGAGCGCCGCATAACGCCTTTGACCAAACGCAACGGAAGCAAAAGCCGGGCATGGCAGCCTATCGTACAGGAATGCGCCGCCGGCGGAGGCAGGCCCAAGGGGGGCGGACATCGAGCGGCCTGCGGAAATGGCTGAGGCGGCTTGTCGTCGTGGTGATTGTCGTAGCGGCGATCCCGGCTTGTCTGACATTCGTCTATGCTATTCCCTCGGTGCATCCGGTCTCCACGCTGATGCTGAAGGATCTCGTGACGGGCAAGGGCTATGACCGCCGCTGGGTGCCGCTCGACGAAATCTCGCCGCATCTTGCCTATGCGGTCGTCATGTCCGAGGACGGGCAGTTCTGCCGGCATGACGGCATTGATTGGGGCGAACTCAACGCCGTGATAGACGACGCGCTCGCCGGCGAGGAGACGCGCGGCGCCTCCACTATCACCATGCAGTCGGTGAAGAACCTCTTCCTGTGGCAGGGACGGTCCTTCATCCGCAAGGTGCTGGAGGCTCCGCTGGCGCTCTATTTCGACGCCATCCTATCCAAGCGGCGCATCATGGAGATATACCTCAACATCGTCGAATGGGGGCCGGGCATCTACGGCGCGGAAGCCGCCGCGCAGTATCATTTCAAGCGCTCGGCGAGCAAGTTGAGCGCACGGCAGGGCGCGCTTCTGGCGGTCACGCTTCCCAATCCGTACCACCGGCATCCCGCCCATCCCGACCTCGGGCTGCGCCGTCTCGCCTCTCTCATTCTGCGACGCACCGCCCGCTCCGGCGACTACGTCAAATGTCTGCAATGAGCGGCAGCCGGCGGAGCACTTTTTTCGTGCCCGATACTGGCCAAAACGACAACAGCCGTGTATAGGCACGCGACTTTCATTTTAAGGCCACGCTTCCGGCGCCCTTCGGCAAGGGCGCGGGCGGGGCTTTTACGACAAGCGGAGACCACGATGGCCGTACCAAAACGAAAGACTTCCCCGTCGAAGCGCGGCATGCGCCGCTCGGCGGATGCGCTCAAGGCGCCGACTTATGTCGAGGACAAGAATTCGGGCGAAATGCGCCGCCCGCATCACATCGACCTGAAGACCGGCATGTATCGCGGCCGGCAGGTGCTGGAGCCGAAGGAAAGCTGATCGATCCTTCGATCAATTCCGATGACCGAAAGACCGGCTCCGTGCCGGTCTTTTTGCTTTCGGCGTCAAAATGCTTGACGCCCGGCCGCATTGGCCTTCTACAGATCAGAGGATCAAGACGTTAACCACTTGCCCGGAGGCCGGCGCGTTGCGACAGATACCCCTCCTGATCCTTCCTTTCATCCTCTACAATCTTGCGCTGATCGGAGTTTTCGGTAGCGCAGGCGATCCGTGGCACGACGAAATCTTCTCCGTCACCATGCTTTCCGGCGGCATGTGGACAATGACGCTCGGCGACATCCTCATCGCCTTCGCGCTGGTGTTGCTCTTCGTCGAGATCGTCAAATCGACCGGCACGTCCAACGCCTCGATCGTCGACCACATCCTTTCCACCGCGCTCTTCGTCGCCTTCCTGATTGAATTCCTCCTCGTTCCCGGCGCCGAGCACTCCGTCTTCTTCACCGTCATGGTGATCTCGCTGGTAGACGTGCTCGCCGGCTTCACCGTCTCGATCCGTTCCGCCGGGAGAGACGTCAACCTGCATTAAGGTTTGATTTTTACGCATGTCTTCATCCCGAAACCCTGGTCCCTTTCGGGAGACATGCTCCAGGACGGCAAGCCCGCGGTTTCCTTCGGGGTGATGGGCGGCGCCTACCAGCCGCTCGGCCACGCCCATGTCTTCTCCAACCTTATCGATCACGGCATGGATCCGCAGGCCGCAATCGACGATGCGCGTTTGTTCTGGGGTGCCGACGGTACGGTCGAAGTGGAAGACGGGATCGATGCCGCATCGCGCGAGGCGCTGCGAAGAAGAGGCCACGCCGTGCGGCCGGTCCCCTCACCGCTCGGCGGCGGCCAGATGATCGTCATCGACCGGAAGACGGGATTCCTCGTCGGCGGCTCCGATCCGCGCAAGGACGGGCTGGCGCTCGGCTGGTAGCGGAAAGACTACTCGCCGATTGAATCGAGCTTCTTCTGCATGGCGGCGATCTGCTCCTTCAGTTCCTGCAGATCCTTGTCCTTGTCGGGCTTTTCCTTCTTTGCCTCCGGAGCGGATGCCGCGCCCGGCGCGGTCGGGAACGGCGTGAACATGCGCATGGCGTTCTGGAAGATCTCGACGTTCCGGCGCGTCTGTTCCTCGAAAGCCTTCACCGTCGACGGCATCTTCATCATGTCCATCGGCGTCTGGCCGAGCGTCGACTTCATCTGCTCGCGGAAGCGTTCCTGCTCCTTGGCGAAAGCGGCCATCGACTGTTCGAGGAAGCTCGGCACGATCATCTGCATCTGGTCGCCGTAAAACGAGATGAGCTGGCGCAGGAAGGAGACGGGCAGCATGTTCTGCCCATCCTTGTTCTCCAGTTCGAAGATGATCTGGGTCAGGACGGGGTGGGTGATGTCCTCGCCGGACTTGGCGTCCTGTACGGTGAACTCCTCGCCGCGCTTCACCATTTCCGCCAGGTCTTCCAGCGTCACATAGGTGCTGGTGCCCGTATTATAGAGCCGCCGGTTCGCGTATTTCTTGATGATTACCGGTTCGTCCTTCGCGGGCATTTATATTCCTCCACCTTGCCGGCCGCGCTTGGTAACCGCCGGCTTACAACGGCCTCCGGTCCAAGGATATGCGCAAATGCCGCGCAAAAGAAAGCGTTTTGTGCAGTGCGGAAGGCAGCATCCGATCGAAACCGGCCTGACGGGTTCTCAATATCACGGCTGAAGCGCGTTCCATGGCGCCGCCATCATACTTGTTTCCCGTTTGACTCGGCGATTGGAAAGGGCAAGATCGACGGCAATCGGATAAATTGTATCCTTAAAAACTGTCCGGAGACGAATAATGAGCGCTTCCCCTTCCATCGTCGTCGCGAGTGCCGCCCGCACCCCCGTCGGTTCCTTCAACGGCGCTTTCGCCAATGTGTCTGCGCATGAACTGGGCGCGACGGCCATCAAGGGGGCGCTGGAGCGTGCCGGCGTCGCGGCCGAGGATGTGGACGAGGTGATCTTCGGCCAGGTGCTGACGGCGGGCGAAGGCCAGAACCCGGCGCGCCAGGCGTCGATCCTGGCCGGCCTGCCCAAGGAGACCACCGCCTGGGTGCTCAACCAGGTCTGCGGGTCGGGCTTGAGGACCATCGCGGTCGGCATGCAGCAGATCGCGACCGGCGACGCCAGGATCATCGTCGCCGGCGGCCAGGAATCCATGTCCATGTCGCCGCATTGCGCGCATCTGCGCCAGGGCGTGAAGATGGGCGACTACAAGATGATCGACACCATGATCAAGGACGGGCTGTGGGACGCCTTCAACGGCTACCATATGGGCGTCACCGCGGAGAACGTCGCGCGCCAGTTCCAGATCACCCGCGACGACCAGGACCGGTTCGCGGTCGCCTCGCAAAACAAGGCGGAGGCCGCACAGAAGGCCGGCAAATTCAAGGACGAGATCGTGCCGGTCACGGTGAAGGGCCGAAAGGGCGACATCGTCGTCGACCAGGACGAATATATCCGCCACGGCGCGACGATCGAGGCCATGCAGAAACTGCGCCCCGCCTTCGACAAGGAGGGCACGGTGACGGCCGCCAACGCTTCGGGCATCAATGACGGCGCCGCCGCAGTCGTGCTGATGAGCGAGGAAGAGGCGAAGCGGCGCGGCGTCACCCCGCTCGTGCGCATCGTTTCCTGGGCGACCGCCGGCGTCGACCCGAAGATCATGGGCACCGGCCCCATCCCGGCCTCCCGCAAGGCGCTGGAGAAGGCCGGCTGGAAGGCCGACGACCTCGATCTGGTCGAGGCCAACGAAGCGTTTGCCGCACAGGCCTGCGCGGTCAACAAGGACCTCGGCTGGAACACCGACCTCGTCAACGTCAACGGCGGGGCGATTGCCATCGGCCACCCGATTGGCGCGTCCGGCACCCGCATTTTCAACACGCTCGTCTTCGAGATGCGCCGCCGCGGCGCCAAGAAAGGCCTCGCAACGCTCTGCATCGGCGGCGGCATGGGCGTGGCGATGTGCGTGGAAGCGATGAATTAGTGAAGGGCAATCGGCAGTAGGCAATCGGCAAAAAGGGAACCGATAATCCCGACGGCCGAATGCCCACTGCCGACCTGCCGCTAACAGGGAGGAGGAACCGAATGGCAAGAACAGCACTCGTCACCGGCGGCTCGCGCGGCATCGGCGCGGCGATCGCCCTTGCTCTGAAGGATGCCGGCTATCAGGTCGCCGCAAACTATGCCGGCAATGACGAGGCGGCCCAGAAATTCAAGGCCGAGACCGGTATCCCGGTCTATAAATGGTCGGTCGCCGACTACGATGCCTGCGCGGCCGGCATCGGCAAGGTCGAAGCCGATCTCGGGCCGGTCGACGTGCTCGTCAACAATGCCGGCATCACCCGCGACGCGCCCTTCCACAAGATGACGCGCGAGCAGTGGAACGAGGTGATCGGCACCAACCTGAACGGCGTCTTCAACATGACGCATCCGCTGTGGAACGGCATGCGCGAGCGCAAATTCGGCCGCGTCATCACCATTTCCTCGATCAACGGCCAGAAGGGCCAGTTCGCCCAGGCCAATTATTCGGCCTCCAAGGCCGGCGATCTCGGCTTCACCAAGGCGCTGGCGCAGGAAGGCGCGCGCGCGGGCATCACCGTCAACGCCATCTGCCCCGGCTACATCGCCACCGACATGGTCATGGCGGTGCCTGAAAAGGTACGCGAATCCATCATCGCGCAGATCCCGACCGGCCGGCTGGGAGAGGCGGTCGAGATCGGGCGCTGCGTGGTCTTCCTCGCTTCCGACGACGCCGGTTTCATCACCGGGTCGACCATCACGGCTAATGGCGGGCAGTATTTCTGCTGACCGTATGGCCGCTGCCTGAAGGCATGCTTCGGTCGAGGGAGTTACCCCCACTCCGTCGCGCTTCGCGCGCCACCTCTCCCCCACCTTCGTGGGGGCGAGGAAAGGAGCCAGGTCGCGCGGTTGGCGCTTCCTCTCCCCGTCGAGCGGGGAAGAGGTGGTCAGCGAAGCCGAGACGGAGTGGGGGTCGAATTTCGGCCTGCACCGAGCGGTGCCGAACTTCTGTGTCTTTCAATCCCGCCAGTCGAGCTGTCCCACTCCGGCACGCAAGGGTTAACCGCCTGACGGGGCGTGTGGACAAGCCTGTGAATATCCTGTGAACAATCGGTGCGCCGGCAGTGGAAGACACAAGATATGGCAGTGAACGCAACAGGAACATCCTCTTATCAGCGATTCGTCGCCGCTTTGTTCCGCCTATGGTCCGTTCGTTAACGCGATTCCGGCATCCGCGATGCGCGACGGTAGGAATTCGTCAATTTTCATGAATGAATTCTTACACTTGTGCCAGGAGAGCCCCTGCAGGAAGGGTGCAAATCCGCGCTGTTAACCTTTGCATCAGAGTCGACCCAAAGTTCGGCATCGGCCGATTCAGCATATGCCCGCGAAATGTCCTCACCAGACTAGATATAGGGGTGAACAAACCCAGAATGGGCGCGAGTCACTGATTCGTCGCCGATTCGTTCCAGACTCGTTCCAGTCGTTAATTTTG
>JAKDNM010000176.1 GCA_030456445.1 Hyphomicrobiales bacterium | reverse complement strand
GTGTCGAGCGGCGGCAGCGCCGAGGCTGGCGCCATCTCGCCATAGGCCTCATCGAGCACCAGAAGCGCGGTTTCGGGCAGCGCCTCGATGAAGCGCGTGATCTCGCCGCCTTCCCACCAGCTTCCCATCGGATTGTCGGGATTGGCGAGATAGACGAGCGGCGCGTTCTCGCGCTTCACCGCGCCGAGCAGCGACTGCAGATCCTCCCGGTCCTCGACATAGGGCACGGCGACGAGGCGGCCGCCGAAGCCGGCGACGTGATAGTTGAAGGTCGGATAGGCGCCGAGCGAGGTCACCACCGGCATGCCGGGCTCGATCAACAGCCGCACGATCAGGCCAAGCAGCCCGTCGATCCCTTCCCCTACCACGATGTTTTCCGGCTTTACGCCGTGATGCGCGGCAAGCGCCGTCTTGAGATCGTGGTTTTCGGGGTCGCCATATTTCCACATCTCGCCGGCAATGGCGGCCATGCGCTCCATCACCTTGGGCGAGGGGCCGAAGCCGTTCTCGTTTGCCCCGATGCGCGCGCGGAAGGGCCGGCCGCGCTGCCTCTCCTGCGTCTCGGGCCCGACAAAGGGGACCGTCGCCGGCAGAGACTGGGCAAGCGTGGTGAGGCGCGGACGATCGGGCATGGCAGGCATTCCGTTGAGCAGGCGGCGGATACGTAGCGGGAAAGGCAGGAACCGGCAATCTTGATCTGTCGGCAGGCCACGCACCGCGCTAGATGGGTAGCATGCAGGAACATCATTCGCCGGAAATGCCCGCGCCCGAAATGCCCAATTGGCCGCAAGGCACGATCTTCACGGTCGGCCACTCGACGCTGCCGCTGGAGCGCTTTGTCGGGCTTTTGCAGGCCTATGGCATCGAGCGCCTCGCCGACATCCGTACCATACCGCGCTCGCGTCATAATCCGCAGTTCAACGCCGACACTCTCCCCGCGGCTTTGGCGGGAGACGGCATCGAATATCGGCCGATGCCGGAATTGGGAGGCCTGCGCCATGCCGGCAAAGGCTCCCCCAACATGGGCTGGCGCAACGCCAGCTTTCGCGGCTATGCGGACTACATGCAGACCCCCGCCTTCACCGACGCGGTCGAGGCGCTCGTCAAGGCTGGCCGGGAGAAGCGCATGGCGATAATGTGCGCGGAAGCCGTGCCGTGGCGCTGCCACCGCTCGCTGGTCGCCGACGCGCTTCTCGTGCGCGATGTTCCTGTGATGGAAATCCTGTCGGGAACGGATTGGCGGCCGCACAAGCTGACAGGCTTCGCCGCCCTCGACGGGCTCACGATCACCTATCCGCCCGAGCAGCAATCGCTGTTGTAGCGCCTGCTGCGGCGGACGGTTGCGGGCCTATTCCTGCGCCGGTTCGAGCGTGTCGAGCATCAGAGCCGAATGGGCGTAGGCGCCGCCTGCGCGCATTTCGGAAGCCACCCAGACCGCTTCCATCAATTCCTGTGGCGTCGCACCCGCGCGTGTCGCGGCCTTGGTGTGCCCCTTGATGCAGTAGGGGCACTGCGTCACATGGGCGACCGCCACCGCGATCAACTGCTTCGTCTTCGCAGACAACGCTCCCTCGGCGAAAACCGCCTTCGAGAACGCCTGGAATGCCGCCTCCGCCTCGGGGGCAAGTTCGCGGCGCTTGGCCGCGATCTCTCTTGTGGCTTTCGGATAGAGTGTGTCGCTCATTTCAATGCAATCCCCTGCTGTGGCGCGGCCTCGCCACCGGCTTATGCCGCCACTCCTGATGAACCGCGCGCGGCTTCGCGTAAAGCGCCTCGACGCCCAATCAGGTGAGCCACATGACGAAGACCATGCCGATGACGATCATCACCAGCCCGCCGATCAGCATGGGAAGGAGCGTGCTGTCCTGGTCTGTCCCGGACTCGATAGTTTCCGGCCGGGTCTCTTTTCCGCTTTCCTGGGCGCGGTCGTCCATGATCGTTCTCCGGTTCCGTGGGCGCTGGCCCGCCGCGGTTGCCCGAGACGGTATAGGGAAAAATGACCGCCACGGCGGCAGGCACGGCGGCAGACCAAGCGCTCCATTGGCAATAGTCGAGCCATTAAGATATATTGTCAATTCATCTTTTGTAAGTGCGACCATGGGCAGCGCAAGGCAGATACGGTTGCAAAACATATATCAAAGGGGCATCTTTAGAAGCGTACGCCGGGCTGGCGGTGAGGATTTTGGATGCGACTGACAGATTTTTCCGACTATGCGCTGCGTCTGCTCATGTATGCTGCGGCGCGGACCGACCGGCTGATCACGATTGAGGAAACGGCCGAACTCTACGGCATTTCGCGGGCGCATCTGATGAAGGTCGCCAACCAGTTGACCCGAGCCGGTTTCCTGATGGCGGTGCGAGGCCGTTCCGGCGGGCTTCGGCTTGCCGAAAAGCCGGAAAATATCCGGCTGGGCGACGTCCTGCGCGTGACGGAGCCGGATTTCGCGCTGGTGGAGTGTTTTCGTGGCAAGAACAGTTGCCTCATCACGCCGTGCTGCCGGTTGCGCGGGATCCTGAATGAGGCGCTTGCGGCGTTTTCGGGCACGCTCGATGCCTACACGCTTGCCGACCTGCTGCTGGCGCCGGAAGATTTCGGCCTCCTGCCGGCGGCGTGAACCGAAGGATCGCTCCCATGAACCAGACGAGCAGGATCGGCGTCATATCGGGTCCCGACAGCACGGCTGCCCAGGCCGCGATCGCCGCGGCGGTCAACGACTGGCGAGCGAAGGGCGCAAGAATCGCGGGCGTGCTGTCCGAAGGACATGGCTTGCCGGACCGCTCCTGCGGCGCCGGCTATCTGCGCGATATCGAGAGCGGCGAGCGCTTCATCATCTACCGCGACGTTCCGGCCGGAGACAGCACGGTCTGCCATATCGACGCGGAAGGCGTGGAGGCCGCCTGCGCGGCAATCTTGCGCCGGATAGCGGCCAGCGACCTCGTTGTCTTCAACAAGTTCGGCAAGCTGGAGGCCGCGCGCCAGGGGCTGTGGCGGGCGTTCGAAGCGGCCGTTGCCGTCGGGAAGCCCTCGCTTCTCGCATTGTCCGAAAAACATGCCGGGGCTTTTCGGGCCTTCGCCCCCGACGCCGCATGGCTGGCACCCGAGCGGGAGGCACTCTCGCGCTGGTGGGACACCATGCGGGCAGGACCGGCGTCCGCGGCGCAATAGGAGCCGTGCGGACGGTTCCCCTCAGCGTGCCGGCATGTGGCGCAACATTGTGAGGTTTTCGCTGACCACATTGCCGGCAGCATCCACCACCGCCGTCCAGGCGCGGTTCCCGCAGCGGACGGTCAGGCGCTGTCGCCCTTCATCCTCCTCCAGACCCTGCTCGACCGAACTCCTGACATGGCCGGACTGGACAAGATGACGGAAGCGGTCGGTGCTAAGCGAGAAGCGGTCCGCCAGAAGCGCCGGGTCGAGGACGAAATCGCCTGCGCCGTCGCGCTCCAGCCTTGGCTTCGATATGGCGTTGTCGGGCATGTGCGGCGCTGCAGCGCGTCCTTTCGCGACACATAACATAGATTGACAATATATGTTTTAGCCGGGCATTTATGCAAGCGATCGCAAGGCGGGGTCCGGCCAGGCCGCCATTACAAACGCTTACGGGACGGCGAGGCAAGGAAATGAACGAGAATTACGATCCCAACCGCAAATACGATCCCGGCAGTCCCAGGACCATCCTCGTAGACGGGGTTCCGCTGCCCGAAATGCTGGACGAACAGATGATCCACGATGTCGTGCACGGCTTCTACGACAAGATACGCACGGATGAGTTGCTGGGGCCTATTTTCAACGGCGTGATCGACGATTGGCCGCACCATCTGGGGAAGATGTGCGATTTCTGGTCTTCCGGCTTCCTGCGCACGGGACGCTATGCCGGGCAGCCGCTCCAGCCGCACCTGGTCATCCCCGATATCGGCGAGGAACATTTCCGCCGCTGGCTGACGCTGTTTCGCGCGACCGTCCAAGTCCTTTGCCCGCAGGCGGTGGCGGATTTGTTCATGAACCGAGCGATCCGCATCGCGCACTCCTTCCGCCTCGCGCGCGCCTTCCATCACGGCGAGAGCACGCTGGGGATTTGCCCCATCCTTGAGGATTCGCTGTGAGGATCGGGCAAAGGAAAGCATCGCCTGAAAGGACGCTGCTTCGGGACGGCGATCGGGACTGAAATGGCCGTACCGCGCGTGAAGCCGGGCCGCTACCCGGCCATCTTTTCTTATGGCTTCCGGCCTTTCTTCCTCGCCGGCGCGCTCTATGCCGGGCTGGCGATCCTGTTCTGGCTGCCCCTCTTCTACGGTGATATCCATACCGGGAGCCTGTTTGCGCCGGTCGACTGGCATGTACACGAAATGCTGTTCGGCTATCTCGCGGCCGTCATCACCGGTTTTCTCCTGACGGCGATCCCGAACTGGACCGGCCGGCTGCCGGTGCAGGGCCTGCCGCTTCTCGCACTGGTGCTGCTGTGGCTGGCGGGGCGCTTCGCTGTCTTCTTTTCCGCCGGCATCGGCTGGCTGGCTGCGGGCGTGCTGGACTGCGCCTTCCTCCTGGCCGTCGCCGCTTCAGCCGCCATCGAGATCGTCGCCGGCCGCAACTGGCGCAACCTCAAAATATTGCTGCCGGTGACGGTGTTGTTGGCGGCAAACGCGGCCTTCCATCTGGAGGCGCATTTCGAAGGCGTCACCGGCATTTCACGCCGCCTCGGCCTCGGTGCGGCGATCGTCCTCATCATGATCGTCGGCGGACGCATCGTGCCGAGCTTCACCCGCAACTGGCTGGTGCGGCAAAATCCGGGTCGCCTGCCGGTGCCCGTTGGCCGCTTCGATGCGCTCGCAATCGGCATTTCGGCGCTCGCGATAGCGGCCTGGACGTTCTTCCCCGATAAAGCGGCGACCGGCGCGGCGCTGGTCGCGGCCGCGGCACTTACCGCGATACGGCTCGCCCGCTGGGCGGGCGGCCGCACATGGCGCGACCCGCTGGTGCTGATCCTGCATGTCGGCTTCTCCTGCATACCGATCGGGCTGTTCCTTGCCGGGCTGGCGGCGCTCGCGCCCGCTCTTGTGCCGTCCGCGGCCGGCCTCCATGCGCTCGGCGTCGGCGCGATCGGCACCATGACGCTTGCCGTCATGACCCGCGCCACGCTCGGCCATACCGGGCGCGACCTCAAGGCCGGCACCGGCACCTGCCTCATCTACGCCGCCGTACTCCTGGCGGCGCTGTCGCGCATCTGCGCCGCCTTCGCCCCCGGCGAACCCATGCTGCTCGACATCTCGGCGGGCCTGTGGGCTGCGGCGTTTCTCGGCTTCGCCGCTCACTACGGGCCGATGGTCATGCGGCCGCGTGTAGCGGCGAGGCGGCCCAACCGGCCGGCTTCCTGAGCCGCCGTCGAAAAATGACCGGGCTTTTGGCCGTCAGTGACAGCCCCGTTCCTCATAAAGGATGATGGCGCCGGGCCTCGCTGTGATTTGTCGGCATCCATCCCCGCGGCGTATAATGAGGCCACGAGGGGCGGGCTCGATAATCGGGAGCATTGGCATGACAAGAAAATATATAGACTGCCGCGAATTCCCGAGTGAGATGCAATGCACCGTGGCAATCTCCGCAGACCGGGAAGACGAACTGATCGAAGCCGCTGTCCAGCATGCTGTGGCCGTTCACGGCGAAACCGACACGCCGAAGTTCCGATCGGAAATCAGGAAAGCTGTCCACGAAGGCTCGCCTGCGATGTAACGCAGGTGCCCCGCTGGCTTCCGCCGGCGGGCGCCGGGACTGGAAAGCGCATTCACGATCCGTCGCGCCTCCTGTCCGTCCAGGACGAGGCGCGGCATCGCTGCGTCGAACTCGTGTCACGTGCGTTCATGCGTCATTCTGCGTTTGCCTGCGGGAAACCGCAAACAACGGCTTGCAGAACCCCCTGAATACCGGTAGTTCCGCCGCAAGGAGAGGTGGCCGAGTGGTCGAAGGCGCTCCCCTGCTAAGGGAGTAGGCTCCAAAAGGGCCTCGTGGGTTCGAATCCCATCCTCTCCGCCA